>JAVBMM010000095.1:0-26833 GCA_031552425.1 Bacteroidales bacterium
TGGCATGGTGGGGTATTTGGCATATTATATCCGGATTGATTATTGCTTTGGGTTGCCGTTACAAAAAAATCCCAAATGAAAAATAAAATTCAAGATTTTAATTGCTGGCATTGGCTAACAAAAGTATATGTGAAATTTGCCATCCGGCAGTTTTATGGAAAAATCGATGTTATTGGGAAAAACAATATTCCCCAAGATAAAGCAGTTATTTTTGCTCCCAACCACCAAAATGCACTAATGGATGCATTATTAGTACTTTATGTTCAACCGGGACGTATTGTTTTTTTAGCACGGGCAGACATTTTTAAAAATAAAAAGGTAGCATCTATTTTAAATTTTCTGAAGATTCTTCCTATATATCGTATTCGGGACGGGAGGAATGAACTCGATAAAAATTACGAGATTTTTGAGAAATCAATTGACGTTTTACGAGATAATGTTCCACTTTGCCTAATGCCTGAAGGTTTACAAAGCTTCAAAAGAAAATTACTTCCTTTGGTAAAAGGAATGTTCAGAATTGCATTTCAAGCGCAGGAAGAACTTCCTGAAAAAGAAGTAGTTATTATTCCTGTAGGAATTGATTATACAGATTATATTAATTCCGGAGCAAATGTCAGGATAGAGTTCGGAAAAGGAATTCCTGTAGAACAATTCATGGATTCATACAACGAACAGCCGGCGAAAGGGCTTAATATGTTACGGGATGTTGTTTCCGAAAGAATAAGTAAACTTATACAAGATATCCGTTCCGAAAAATATTATGAAAATTTTTATGAAATTTCTACCATATATTCATTGTTGGAATTTGGAGACAAAAAGCATTCCCAGGAAGATTTATTTATTTCAAGAAAAAATACCTCTCTCAGACTTGATCAATTAGGAAAAGAGAATCCGGAAAAAACAGAAAAAATAGTAAATACACAAATAAAACTCACAGAAATTTTAAAAGAACATAAAATTACCTACAAAGAAATCACAAATAAACCTTCCGTAGCAAGCATTATTCCAAAGATTTTATTTTATATAATCAGTTTTCCTCTCTTTTTGTTTGGATGGATCAGTAATTGTATTCCTGCATATTTTCCACGAATAATTGTCCGCAAATTAAAAGAGGATAGTTTTAAGAGCTCTTTTAATTTTGTGTTATGGCTGGTTTTATTTTTATTGTTTTATATGATCATCTTTCTATCTGTAGGATTTTCAGTTTCTTGGTTATATGCTTTCATTTTAACATTGATGATGAGCATTACGGGAAAATTTGCATACCACTACTTAAAATGGGTAATCAATTTAAAACGAAACATCTGTTATCTCAACCTTTCAAATGAAATGAAAGAAAAAATTTCTTCTTTGATTGAACAATTGTTTATAAAGTAAGCTTTTAAAAAGTTTCTGCTATATCAATGTATAAACCAGAAGAATTTTTTCCGATTGCATAATCCACAGAGATATTGGTTCGTGAGAATTTATTCAACTTAATCCGAAGACCGGCTCCTCCGGCTGGTTCTACATATTGAAATAATTTAACAGTATTATCCGGCGCAGAAACTGTAGTTGCATTTCCGAACAGAACAGCTCCAAGTAAATCATTGTTAGTTAATCCCACACGATATTCCAACTGTCCGAATACCAACTTATCGCCTCTGAAACGACCGATAGTATATCCGTAAGAAGATTTACCCATTAAATCATATCCCGTGGCAGGCAAGTTCATATAAGGAACGTCTCCGTCTAAAATCAGAGAAGCATTCGCCCAAAAAGCCAAGCGATGACGATGATTTTTAGTTAGACTTTGGAAAGCTCTGAATTCCAGCCAAAGATGTTGCCAAGCCTGATCTGATCCAAAAATTCTCAATAAAGAAGAATAAACTGCACGGGCATTAACACCGCTATAAGCATTAATAATATTGTCCCGGGTATCAAATAAAGCTGAAATATTATATCCTGCAGCAATAGATTGAGATGGATCAATGTTCAAAGAAGTATTGTATTGATAATAAGGATCATTTGAGGATTCCTCATAACCTTTGATATCATAATAGCGATTGTAATTAAATCCTCCTCCTAAATAAAGAGTCGGTAAAATGCCATACATCAAAGAAACATTTGTCCGGATAGTATTAAAATCTAACTGTTCTTTAGCATCTTTTTTCGTTCCACTACCCAAACCATAAGTATCTTCATTATTGTTATTATAACGAATATCAAAATCTGCCGCCCATTTATTTCTAGAAAAATAAGTCAAATCACGCAGATAGAAAAACAGTTGCTTTTTAGTTGTATAAGCCAATGAAATAGTCCCTGCAGATTTTTTAGTGATAGGGTCATTTCCAATACGATAATGAGCGTTGGTAACTGCTCCGAATTTTACTCCGGCCGAAGGACTAGAGGCTACATACGGTAATGCTCCAAATTCTATTTTTCTTTCTTTTCGTGCTTCCTGTCTTTCTTTTTCTTTTCTTTCTCCGAAAATTACTTCAATGATATCTTTCTGTTTTGTACTATCAGATTGAGCTAAAATAACTATTGTGTTAGTTAACAAAATAACAGATAATATACATAGTTTTTTCATATTGTGATTTATTTTTATAAGTGCAAAAGTAATATTTTTTCATAACTTTGTAATTCATTACTTCAATTCGTATGAAAAAGAAATTGTACCGAAATTTGGAAGATCGATGGTTAGGAGGAATTTGTTCCGGGATCGCCATTTATATGGATTGGGATGTTTCCTTGATCCGCGTTGCATGTATTATTTTAAGTCTTGTCTCCTTTTTTATAACTATTCCTGCATATTTTGCGGCATGGATTATTATCCCCGGAGCAAAAACGGAAGAAGACAAAAAGCGGATGCGTGGTAATTTCAACAAATAAATTGTCAGTACAAACCGTAAGTTGTTCTCAAGACCTGAAATTCCGTCCTTCGATTGATTTGATCTGCGATTTCCTGTTGTTCGGGAGTTAATGTAAGGATAAAAGCTTCATCTAACACCTGCTCTTCAGGGAAGAATATATATTTTTCATGCATTTTTTTGCTTACTACTTTAGGTTTTGATTTTCCATATCCCACTGCTGTCAAGCGATCCTTGGCTATTCCCCCGGAGATTAGGTAATCTACTACCGATTGGGCTCTTCGTTGAGAAAGATTCTGATTATATTCTTCTGTTCCTTTCCTATCCGTATGAGAAGCTAATTCTATCGTTATGTTAGGATTATCTTCCAACATTTTGATCAATTCATCCAAAGCCTCTTTAGAGTCGTGACGCAAAGTAGCTTTATTAAAGTCGTAAAAAATATTTTCTATTAATACCGGTTTCGAGATAGATGGCAAAGAAAAGTCAACATAATATATCTGGCTTTTTTCTTCTTTAGTTGTAGAAAGTATTTGCTTTTGGTTGAGATAACCCTTTGCTCCTGCCATCATTACATAATCCATTCCAAGCTTAGCTTCGGTTTGATAGGTGCCATCTTTTTTAACCATAATTTTTTGGTTGGTACCATCTTTTCCGACAATTCTGACAATAGCTTCCGGTATTTCCGCCTCATCCCTGTCCAATACCCAACCTTCGATACGGATATTTACTGTAGGATATTCCAATGAATAAATATGGTCACTACCCCTACCATCATTTCTATTGGAGGAAAAAAATCCATATTCATTCGTTCCGGCAAAAGTAATTCCAAAATCATCTCCGAAACTATTTACCGGATATTTCATATTCTCCACTTTCCATTTTCCGTTTTTTTGTTTGGTTGCTTTGAATATATCCAATCCTCCCATCCCCGGATGTCCGTTTGAAGCAAAATACAAGGTAACGGAATCTCTGACATAAGGAAACATTTCATCTCCCGACGTATTGATTTCCGGACCAAGATTTTCTACTGCTCCTGTAGAAGATCCCGTCAGACTCATTCTCCAAATATCTTTACCTCCTTGTCCTCCGGGAACATCTGAAACAAAATAAAGATATTCTCCATCCGGACTCACCGCTGGATGGGCTGTCATAGCCAAAGAATCTTTAAATATTTCCACCGGAGTGCCTTTATTCCATTGAGCTCCGGAACGAAGCGATTTATAGATCTGCGCTGTTCTGGGAGATTGTTCGTCTTGAGAACAAAAAGTATAATACATCACCGTTTCGTCTTTCGAAAAGGAACAAGTTCCTTCATCAAAGTCTGTATTAACACCATCTGTTATTATTTGCGGTTGCAGCCATTGTCCTTTATCATCTTTTTTTGCCAGAAAAAAATCGTTGTTTTTCATTCCTGTTATAGCACTTTTAGTATCACCCAATGCATCATCCCGGGAAGAAGTGATGTATAATTGGTCATAATTTTTTCCAAATAGCATGGGAGAAAATTCTCCGCGCCTGGAATTAAACTTATCCGCTCTTTTGACTGTATATTTTGTAGGATTTTTCTTCCACACTGTAGCACTATCGCAACCTATTAATCCGTTTTTTGCTAATAAGTCATTAGGATTTTTTTCCAAAAAAGCTTTATAATACTTAGCTGCCTCTCCATATTTTCCGGAATTGTGAGCCATTTGAGCAGCAGAAAGCTGTAGTAAATCATTTTTATACTCAAAACGAATTGCATTTTGATAACCTATAAGTGCCCGCTGAGCATTATTTGTCCGCCGGTAACATTCTGCCATGTGGAAAGCAACACTTCCCTTCAATGCCTTGTTTTTGCTGGAAGTTTTCCCGTATACCCTTTTATAAATAGAAGCTGCATAATAATATTCTCCTAATTCTTCTTTGGCAACAGCATCGCTTAATTTGGCTGTTTTACAAGAAAACAATACCAATGCAAACAAAAGATATGTAAATACGGTTTTCACTACACCATATAACTCAAAAAACGGCTAAATATTGTATTTTTTAAAGGGCTGTAATGTTGAATAATTCTATCATTCAAGTTTTAATAGAGAACTATCTCCATAACTCAAAAAACGAAAATCATTCCGTAAGGCATAATCATAAATCTTTTTCCAATCTTCACCTACAAAAGCTGAGATAAGAAGCAATAATGTACTTTTAGGCTGATGAAAATTGGTAATAATTCCATTCACTACTTTAAAAGTGTATCCGGGAACAATCATGATCCGGGTATATGCAGTCAGTTTGGATAATTGTTTTTTGTCCAAATAATTTAGTATATTTTCTAAAGACTTTGACAAAGATATTTGGTTATTTTTATCAGCATAAGGCATCCATTGGCCTACTTCCAGAATTTCGGAATTTGAGTTTTTTTCCAATAAAACACCTATGTAATAAAGGCTTTCTAATGTGCGTACAGAAGTGGTACCAACAGCAAAAATCTGTCCGTGATGATGAAGAATGGATTCAATGATTTTTCTTTCCACAGAAATCATTTCTATATGCATTTCATGATTTTCTATGGTTTCAGATTTGACCGGTTTAAAAGTTCCTGCTCCCACATGAAGCGTAACTTCTTCTATATCAACAGATTTATTGTTTAAATCTTCAAAGACTCCGGAAGTAAAATGCAAACCTGCCGTAGGAGCGGCCACAGAACCGTTAATTTTAGAATATATTGTCTGATAAGTTTCTTTATCTTTTTCTTCTGTTTTTCTATTTAAATAAGGGGGAATAGGTAATTCTCCATACTGCTCCAATATATCGGAAAAAGAAATTGTATCATTTTCCCAGACAAACCGGATCAAACACGTATCTCCATGATTTTCTAATTTTTCAGCGGTAATATCCATCCGGTTTTTCATTTGTATTTTTCCGGATTTCCATTTTTTAGCATTTCCCACCATACAAAGCCATGTACATGTTTTTTTTGACTGGAAAGCTAATGTATAATCTACCGGATCTTGAGGTTCCAGGCAAAATATTTCAATACAAGCTCCTGTTTCTTTTTGAAATTCCAAACGGGCTTGAATGACTTTGGTATTATTAAATATCATCAAACAACTTTCCGGCAAATGAGAGGCAAGATGCCGGAATTTATCTTCTGTGATATTTTTTTTACTATATACCAGTAATTTAGAATTATCTCGCTGATCTAGAGGGAATTTAGCAATTTTATGATCCGGCAATAAATAATCGTAAGTTTCAATTCGTATGTCTTGTACTTTTCCGATCATTTATTTTTTACCAGATTTTATCTGTTTAAAGAAATCATTCCCTTTGTCATCCACCAATATAAAAGCAGGAAAATCCACCACTTCTATTTTCCAGATTGCCTCCATTCCCAATTCCGGATATTCGAGACATTCAAGGCTTTTAATATTATTTTTCGCCAAAATAGCAGCCGGCCCGCCAATAGATCCCAGATAGAATCCACCATATTTTTTACATGAATCTGTTACTTGTTGGCTGCGGTTCCCTTTTGCAAGCATTACCAAACTTCCCCCATGGCTTTGAAACAAATCCACATAAGAATCCATTCGTCCGGCTGTTGTAGGTCCCATAGATCCACATGCCATACCTTCCGGAGTTTTAGCCGGACCGGCATAATATATCGGATGATTTTTGATATACTCCGGTAGTTCTCCCCCTTTATCTAAGTGCTCTTTCAATTTGGCATGGGCAATATCTCGTCCCACAATGATAGTTCCATTCAAAGACAAGCGGGTGGATACAGGATATTTGGTTAATTCTGCTAATATTTCCTTCATGGGGCGGTTAAGATCTATTTTTACTGCATCTCCTTCTCCTGCCCGGCGAAATTCTTCCGGAATATATTTCCCAGGATTAGTTTCTAACTTTTCTATCCAGATCCCTTCTTTATTTATTTTGGCTTTAATATTTCTATCTGCCGAGCAGGAAACTGCCATTCCTACAGGACATGAAGCTCCATGCCGAGGCAAACGGATTATCCGCACATCATACGCCAAATATTTTCCTCCGAACTGTGCACCCAATCCGATATCGTAAGCAGCTTGCAACATTTTTTCTTCCAACTCGATGTCACGAAATGCTTGCCCTCCATCATTTCCATGTGTGGGTAAACCGTCATAATATTTAGCAGAAGCTAATTTAACCGTTTTCAAACAAGCATCTGCAGAAGTTCCCCCTATAACAAAAGCAATATGATAAGGCGGACAAGCAGCCGTTCCTAAAGATTCCATTTTTTCAATCAAGAACTTTTCTAATGTTTCCGGATTCAATAATGCTTTCGTCTCTTGAAACAAGTATGTTTTATTTGCCGAACCTCCTCCCTTGGCTATACACAAAAAGTTATATTCCAAACCATCCACAGCTTGAATATCTATTTGAGCAGGAAGATTACATCCTGAATTCTTTTCGGTGTACATATCCAATGCCACAGTTTGGGAATAACGCAAATTTTCTTCTGTATATGTTTTATATACTCCCAAAGACAGCGCTTCTTCATCTCCTCCTCCCGTCCATACCTGCTGTCCTTTTTTAGCTATAATCGTAGCCGTACCTGTATCCTGGCAAAAAGGAAGTACTCCCTTAGAAGCAATTTCAGCATTACGCAACATTGTCAATGCTACATATTTGTCATTATCACTCGCCTCCGGATCAGATAAAACTGCTGCCACTTGTTTTTGATGTTCCGGTCTTAAATAAAAAGAACAATCATGAAAACAAACATTTGCCAAACGAGTCAAAGATTCGGGAGTAACTTTCAGTATTTCCCGGCCTTCAAAAGAAGATGTAGAAATTCCTTCTTTTGTGAGAAGATAATATTCTGTTTTGTTATCTTTTTCCAAGGGAAAAGGTTCCTGATATTTAAATGGAGGTATAGCCATATTTATTTTATTTTTTACTACAATTGATGAGTTAATTAATCGTCTTGAGTCTTATAATCAAAGAATCTCCCAATTTTGTTTTTTCTTCTATATGTTTCAACACTGCGCCAACAAAAGCGTTTTTCTCAAAAACGCCCCGTACTTGTTCAAAGTCTTGTTTTCGTTCTTTACTATTACCATCAGCCCCAAATCCGGTGCGGGAAGAAAGGGAAAACTCTTTTTTTGCGTCTTCATAAATAAATTTATCCATTCCTACGACAGATTCTTTCCACAGTTCTATAATTTTTATGATGTCTTCTGCCGTAATTTTCTCGGGAGAAACATCATAATATTGCTGTATTTTTTCCCAAGCCCAAGTCCATTCAAGGGAATAATAATGTTCATGTAATCCGGCCAGCACTTTATTAATATCTTTCAATTTATCTATTTCTCCTGACTCTATGTCATTAATCAACTTGTCTATTTCCGAACGCGGAGCCAACAAACCCGCAATATCTCTCCATTCTCCACTACCGGAAGAAGTATCCGGTTTCAATCGTGCACGTATATCCTCACTATTTTTAAAATCACAAGTTTCCAATCTGGAAATAATTGAGTTTCCAAGGAATTTATTGATTGCCATATTATACAATTTCATACCATTTACCAAAGCAGAATTCTTAATTTTACAGCTTTGATAGGTGTATGTATCAGATGTTTCTCCACAAGTCCGTTGTAATTCTTTTAACACTTCAATTCCTGCAAACATTTTTTGTATGGTATAAGGACTTAACAAATTAAAATTGATTTGATCTAATTTGTTAGGATCTTTCCGATTATCTCTTTTAGGAAACTTCTGTGCATCCCTTATGGTTCCAACACTTCGTAAATTTGCCCCAGGCACCAAAACAGATTCATCTCCGGATTCTATCAAATAAGAAAACGGCATATCGGAAGTATCAGAATTACGATAATGCCTCCCCATAATTAAAGAAAAAGCTCCTATTTTAGCAGGCCAAAGAATATAAGAATCACTGGTAGTTTTTCCTCCTCTTTCTATAATTCCCTGATGAATAGGGCCTAGTTTATACATGTGATTACTTTGGTTAGAACCCGATCCGGCATTCATAAACGAAAACATACCGGCTATCAACAAAGTGGATTTATGATGTGTAACGGTATAAGGACCGGCAAAAATAGCACAAGCTTCCCCGTTTTCTCCTTGACAATTACTGAAAAACAAAGAATCCACAGCGGAATAATTGTGTCCTAAATGACAGGCTTGTCCTACAAAACAACGGGTCAACATGGTGCCATCTTCCACATGCGAACCTGAGCAGATAATGAAATCTTCGGCAATAACACCATAACCGATGTGTACCGGGTCATGTTCATTACTGTTTATTGTTCCGTTTTCTAAACGGCATGCTCCAACTATCTTCGCATGATTACGAATACGCACATTACGGATGGAACCTGTATTTTGTATCACTACATGATCTTCAACTTCTCCTGTTTCAGAGGCATATTTGTCAGCATAATACCGGACAATCCCTTGTAATTTGGAAATCAATTCCGGACGATGCCGGTAAAGTGACATGATGTATGCGAAGTGAGACGACAACTTATCGTTGATCAAGACTTCTCTTCCTCCTGTTTCATTCAATACGGCGACTTCTACCCCATTACCGAAAGTAGATTTTTTATCAACCAACATCAAATTCAAGTTTTGAATGAGCACATCATTTCCTATAGTATAATTAGCTATATAATTCTGTACATTTTCAATCAAAACATCATTTCCTAATTTACAATTATGCAAAGTCACGTGTCTTAAACCCGAATGCTTTTTCAATCCTCCTGATAACACAAACTCCTTTTCAAACACCCCCAATACAATATTTCCTGAAAAGCGGGTATGGGAAACATGCTCCGGAGTAAAATGCTCATCCACAGAGATATTGTTCCAATCATCAGCCATACAAGCTTGGCTTATCAAACGTTCAATTTCCTGATTTGTTAACTTTCTCATTGTTTTTCACTTTTAGTGGATATCATCATAATCATGGTACAAGAAATCATTGTACGGGAAGCGTGTTACATGTATCTCCTTCACCATCCGGTACATCATTCCTTTTAATTCATCGATATTTAATCTTTCTTTAGCTGAAATAAAAATACAATTTTCATGCATCTTCGCCATCCATGTTTGTTTCAATTCATCCAAAGAAATATTTTCTTTTGTTTTTGGAGTTAAATCATCGTCATCTTTTTTCACATAAGAAAAGGTGTCTACTTTGTTAAACACAAGGATTACAGGTTTTTCTGTCTTATCTATCTCCTTCAAAGTATTATTCACCACTTCTATATGATCTTCAAAGGAAGGATGCGAAATATCTACTACATGGATTAATAGGTCTGCTTCCCGCACTTCATCAAGAGTCGATTTAAAAGACTCGACCAGTTCAGTAGGTAATTTTCTTATAAATCCAACAGTATCAGACACTAAAAACGGCAAATTATCCACAATAACCTTACGTACGGTGGTATCTAATGTGGCAAACAACTTATTCTCTGCAAAAACTTCCGATTTACTTAAGAGATTCATTAGAGTGGATTTACCCACATTGGTGTAGCCAACCAAAGCCACGCGTACCATTTTTCCTCTATTTTTCCTTTGCACCGACATTTGCTTGTCGATAGCAACCAAATCTTTTTTAAGTTTTGCTATTTTTTCGAGGATAATACGTCTATCGGTTTCTATTTGTGTTTCACCCGTTCCACGAGAAATAAGCCCCCCTCCCCGTTGACGGTCTAAGTGGCTCCACAAGCGGGTAAGCCGTGGCAGCATATATTGATACTGCGCCAATTCCACTTGTGTTTTAGCATGAGCAGTCTGTGCCCGTTGTCCAAAAATATCTAAAATTAATATGGTACGGTCAACAATTTTCACTTTGAGTTCTTTCTCTATATTTCTCAGTTGTTTAGGAGAAAGCTCATCGTCAAAAATTACCATGCCTACCTCATTATCTTCGATATATTGTTTTATTTCAGCCAACTTCCCGGAACCAACAAAAGTTACGGCATGAGGAATTTCTAATCGTTGTGTAAATTGCTTAACCGGTTTTATTCCTGCTGTTTCAGCAAGAAAAGCCAACTCGTCAAGGTATTCTGCTACGGTAGCTTCATTTTGGCGGGAAGATATCAACCCCACTAATACAGCAGTTTCTGTAGAGACTTCTGTTATTATAAACTCTTTCACTTACAAGACATTTTCGACAAAAATACAGAAAAATTCCCGTTTATATTCCGTTTTTTTATTTTTGTTCACAATTTATAACGATAGTAAAATTGTCCTGTCCTAAAATAGTTACAAGAAAATAAGTTTAATAACCAAATTAAAAGGAAAAACAATTTTTCTAAAAGCTCATCTAATAAGTTGCAAAAGCTGATTAATCTTAATTAACGTAAGTTGAACCACAATTTCATTTCTTCGGATGATGAGGCAGTTTTGCTTACTGGCATTCGTTTTTTCATTTATTCAATATTGAATATAATTCTTGTATGTCTTGTTCCTCATCCAAGAATATTCTTTTTGCGTTTCCGTCAGGATAAACCAAAATATAATCAGGTATTGCGGAAATTTTCCAATCGTATTTCAGATTTTTGTCAGTAAGCCACAAACTCCGCCACTTTATATTTTCTTTTTCCATTAATCTGTTCCAATCATCAATGGTAACACTTTCATCTGTGGTAATATAAACCAAATTTAGATTCTCTTTTGTTTTTTCATAAATTTCTTTTAATAATGGTATTTTTTTGCGACAAGGAGCACACCACGAAGAAGAAAAACAAAATAATGTATATTTTACTGGCTCTAAAATAATTTTTTCGTTTTCTTTTGTCAAAGGGTTTATCAGAACAATATTATTAATACCATCTAATTTAGCAAGTCTATAATGCTTTTTTGCCATTTTTCCCCATATAGAATTTTGCATTTCCGGCGAAAAAAGCTTAAGAAGATTTTCATAATCTTCTTTTGATTTGTAATAATCTGGTGTAGTAGCAAAAAATGAAATATAATACAGAGAGTTAGAATTTTTCTTTATTTTATCCGCATACTCTATCAAAAATTCTTCATAAGTTTTGTTAGGATTTTTTTTATCGTAGAAGAAACTAAACAGTGGCGTTTGCATAAATTCTCTTAAATATCTGTTTTTTGGCAATGAAGTTAAAAAAAGGTCAGTCACAATCATTTGAATTACAAAATTAGAATCTAATTCTGCTATATAAATTGTATTCTCAAACAATTCAGTAGTGTCAAATTTACCTTTTAACTCTATTAAATTTTCATTTTCTTCAAAATTAAAATAACCACCTCTTAAAGTATCGTTATCTATAATTGTTCGAAAAGTAATACAATGAACATTATTTTCATTTTTACTTCTAAGACTATCATTCTTACTTCTAATCTCATACGATTTAGAAATCTTGGAAATTGAATCCGAAATTACAAAAGTCCAATTATAGCCGTCTGCTGAAATTCCATCAATTTGCAACAACTCATTGTCTTTTGTATCTACCAAAAGGTATAAGTTATCATATTTTTTGCCTTCAAGAGAAAGTTTTACCGATTTTTTTATTGCCTTTGACTCTTTTTTTTCAGAGTTACAATCCGAAAATATTGTTGTTACTACGAGGCAAGTCACTATTATAACCACATTCCTCAAATCAAGTTTGTTTTTGAACATTAAAATGAAAATTTAGTTTATATTTAGTATCATTTTTCTATATCAATATCATATTCTCCTTATTGTTTATTTGCAAATTTTTGGTGCTTGGAAAGCCTGACAAGTGCTTTTGCCATTCTATCCACTCTTGTTTGGTCTTTCCTTGGGGTATATATCCACTTGATATAGTTGTATTGTTCTCTTTCGTTAAGCGAATTAAAAAACTGCAATGCTTCAGAATCATCTTGCAGGCACAATAATAATTCTTCGGGAACTTCTAACGGGCCATTGTCGGGATATAAAATGATGTGAACATAATCGCCCGCTTCTTTTTTAATTTTCTTTCTGATTTCAGACTTTACTGATAAGAATAATTTTCCCATACCTGTCACTGTCGGCATCAAATGGTAATTGCAGATTTCAAATCCGTCAATACTACCTTTTACTTTTACCCAACCAAATGGGGTATTTTTGTCAGGCAGGATTTCGGGAATAATCGTATACGTCCAACCTCCTTTACCTGGGAATTTTTCAAGTAGATATTTTTTGTCTACCAACGGTTTTTCATTCATTTTACTTCTTAATATTTTGTTAGACTTTCAATGTTATTATTTGCGTCAGAGGCCACACATAGCCTTATTAGTTGGGTGCAGGCTTATCATTCAATCAGCTCAAAATTATGTTTTTCAAATTCATTTCCGTTGATTATTACAGCAACTTGGTGAAGTCCGAGGTGAAATTTCCTTGTTGTTACCACACGAAAAGAGTGTTTTCGTGTTATTCGTGTTGTAGAATTTTTGGCGTATTCTTTTTCGCTGATTTTATGGACTTTTTTCGTCAACATTCCATTCGCTTTTTGGTAATAAATTCCATATTCAAGTCGTATTTTGGTTTTTTCGTTACTATTATTCAACAGGTTAAAACTAAACTCTACCGAATTTCCAACTTTAACTTTGGGTGTTGAAATACTGAAATTTTCAATATTGATATTTTTCACACTAAAATCAAAGCCAAACAACTCCATCATCTCCGAATTGCCTTGTTTTAAAAGTGTTCTACAACCATGTTTGATAATCCAATCTACTTCTTTCGACTCTCCTTGCCATCTTTTCACCAAATCAATCACCATTTGGGGATTATCTTTTGCAATATCATTCAAATTATTGGCAACACTCAATCGCACAAATCTTGACGGGTCATTCTTAAGATTTTCCAAAATCGGAATGATTGGCGCAGGATTTTTCTTCAGATTAGGTAAAGCCATTGCCCACGGAAGACGGGGACGACAGCCTTCTGACGCAAGCCGTCTTACGCCCCAATGTTCATGTGTCGACCAAACTAACATTTGCTTCATCATTTCGTTCGGATATTTTATAATAAACGAATGAACAACAAATTCGCAACTTGTAAACTGTGTGATTTTTTCTATCGCCTTAACAGAGGTTTCATAATCGTCCAACCCATATTGTTCCACATAATTGTCCAAAATTGCCCCATACTCCAACGTTAAGCCAAACTTAGTATCGTCTATTTTCGAAAAATCGGGCTGTGTATTTTCCACATAACCCAATAGTTCAAGTATTTTAGCGATTGCATCTTTGTAATCTATCGGCAAAAAATTTTTCAGAATGGTTGTAATGTGCATACAACGTTGTTTAAGTTCTCTGTTTTCCCATTCATTATCCATTATTTGAGACACAAACTCGCGAGCATCAAAATCGTTGACAACAAGTTTCAAGTCTTTCGTAAATCTATCGAAAAATTGCTCGTTGTACATATTTTTAAAAGGTTCTGCCATATTCTAATATTTTTGTCGAACGGTTAATTATTTTGTTCAATTTTGAAATTTTCGTTTTTACTTTCAAACTGTGTCATTGCAGCCAATCAGATCACGGTGGCACCGTGGCAGACGTTGCAGGCATTAAACTGTTCATTGATACAAAAGCTGGCGCGGGCAACTACACTTGCTAAACGCACTTCCCGCCCGCTGCAAGCAGACCGCAAGTTGGTGGCTGTATTTTTTACTCTACTTTCTGTTCATCAAATTGAATTTTTCTCTTTGTTTCGGGTATAGGGTTCCTCATTATCCAAATACCCGTTGTTTCATATTCGTAACCGTCTTTATCTGCTATATAATATTTCCCATGTCGTTTTACCAATACTTGATCTCCATGAAAATAAATTATTTCTGAATATATTGCTGGTATTATTACTTGAGCATGAGTAGCACATCCCACTTTATCTCCTAAACGAATAGTAGCGAATCTGTCAAATGGAGCATTGTATCCAATATAGTCATAAATAACTGGGATTAATTCTTTTCCGTCTATATCCAACACTCCTGTTTTTCCTCCACTAGAAACTCTAAATGTCGCAGGTACACTTATAGTATCTATTTTAAATATTTTGTCGTATTTGATAGAGGTAACTTCTTCTCCTTGTTTATTTATCAATCCCCATTTATCGTTCAATCTCACACGAGCAATATCTTTCTCGAAAATACTAGCGAAATCATATTTTGCAGGAATTACAATATGTCCTAATAAATCAGAATAACCCCATAGGCCATTTTCTTGTATCGGGATATGGCTTATATTAGGAAATTTATATGGCGTTTCATAAGAATATCCTGCTGCTAAGAATAATAAATTTCCACTTTGGTCTCCAAAGTTTCTGATAAGCAATTTTCCATCTTTTGATTTTCCTATTCTAATTCTATCAATGTTGCAAGAACTATAAAGTAATGGAATGAAAAATTGTTGTTTTGAAAAATAAATTTCAAAATATTTCTTTTTCATTTGTCCCAAAAATATTCGTTCTTGCTTTGTTGAGTCATTGTAGTAAGTCAGCTTTACTTCATTTGAATTTTCAAAAGTAATAGAAACAAAGTCAGCACATTCTCTTACATTAAAACATGATAATATACTACGGCCTTTATCTCCTCGATTCAAATAATAGCCATTTATTTCTTTTAGGTCTTTAATTGTTGCAAAATCGGAAGTTTTATTAATCCTCATTGTCCCACAAGAAGTAAAGATGAATGCAAACATTAATACTCCATAAAAATATTTCATAATAGACCTTAATTTAATTTTGTTTTTTACGCTCACTCCTCATTGCGGACAACGTTCCACGGTTGCTGACAGCGGGCATTGCGGGCGACTTCGCTATCCACCGAGACGAAAACCGAAGCGGGCGACAAAAGTTAAATTACCAATTTCAGCCCGCTTGGAAGTAAGACACAAGTTAGGAGCTGTGTTTTTACTCAATCCTTTTACAATATCTTGGATTAACCCAAACATAGTCTAAATTAATTTCTTCCTGAAGTTTTCTTTTTATACTCTTTTTGTCGGTTCCCAAAGAAAATATTTTTAGTTTAACTTTTTTTCCATTATTTCCTTCAATAACACCTTGTATAGAAACGCTTTTATATCCTACAAGCCAATTTTGATAGTAATATACATCCAAACACAAAGTGTCTCCAAGTTCATAGCCTTCTATTGGAATTATATCGTTTCTGACTAATCTCCCATTTTCAAATACCAATTCTATTTTTTTGTCTTTTTCTCTTAAATAGTCTTTACTAACGTAAAATTCATCGAATTTATATGCTAAATTACATAAGAAAAAGTCATAAAGTTTCAAAGTGTCCGAATACCAATCCGCTATAACATACCCATTTATTATTTTTGGAACATAATCATTGTTTGATAAATATTCAATGATATCCAATTGAGTTCCTACAGAGTCTATTTTTTGAACTTCTCTAAGCGTTAAGGTTTGAGCAATAATTTCCCAAGTTGCAACATATCCTCTGTAACATCCTGTACTTAGGAACGAATAACCACCATAATCAAAAGATGCTTTTTTAAATTTCAGACTTTCCAAAGGAAATGATTTTAAATAAATTGTATCTTTCCCAATTATCAATTTGTCAGGAAACTGCTCTGTCGAAAATACTATCGAAGAAGCAAAAAAACTCACTACTAAAATTAAAAAGAAACGTTTCATTATAAATTTATTTTAAAACTCTAATTTCTACCTTTGGACTTAATGGATTGTGCAACATACCCCTAACGTTCCTGCGGCTACTTATGAACGGGCTTGTGAACGACTTCGCTATCCACCGAGACAAAAGCCGAAGCGGGTAACAAAAGTTCAATTACCCGATTTCAGTCCACTTAGAAGCAGGACGCAAGTTAGGTGTTCGGCTTTTCGTAAAACCTGTCATAAAACCATACATATCTATAATTTTTGCTTTTGGATAATTTATTGTAGTTTTTTGTCCTGTCGTAAAGTCTAACGTAAAAGTTTGTTTTGATAGATTGTCGACAGATTCTTTGTTTGCTTCGTAAAATTTCTTTATCATTATCAAGGAATTCATATTCAGTTTTCTAAATCCACATTGTCCATTTGCAAGATTTCGAAAAGTTTCACAGAAATAATTGTCAAATGCAGGAACAAAACCAAAAATACCAAGTAGAATTTTTGTGATTAATGTCAAATCTGCATTGTCATTATGAACTAATCGCTTTTTCACTTCTGTATAAATATTCTGCATTATCTTTATATTATCTGAATCATAGTTGTCCACATCAATTTTCCACACCGACTTGTCTAGTGTTGAGATATATTGAATCGTCGGCTCAAAACATTTTACACTTTTTTGAAGTAAAAAACTTGAGCCTCTAAACATTCCCCAACTTGCCAAATAAAAACCAAGAACCAAACAACTTTTCTCAACATCATCAGTCAAGCTTTTAGTCCGCAGAAAATAGTTATAGCAATAATCAAACGAAGTGAATCTATCTTTTGCATTTGATTTGCTTTTAAAATCGGTTACTACGTCATATATATTATTTACGGTCATAATTATTCATTTTACTTTATACTTACAGTGTTCATTGC
This sequence comes from Bacteroidales bacterium, assembly GCA_031552425.1. Taxonomy (GTDB): domain Bacteria; phylum Bacteroidota; class Bacteroidia; order Bacteroidales; family Azobacteroidaceae; genus JAISFI01. The sequence continues at coordinate 17,371 of JAVBMM010000095.1, forward strand.
TGACACCCAACTTATCTGTAACCTTCCAAAAGATAAAGCTACCATCAAAAAAATACTGGTAGGGTACCTCGAGGTAATATTGCGTAAGTTTTGTAATTTCATCATTTTGTGTTTATCTTTAATAAAATATATAATGGTGACATGAATACACAAAAATAAATAAAATTCTTAACCCATAGTATTTTTAGATAAATAAGTGAATAATTTCACATCCCTTAATCAAAATTTTATTCCCGTAATGCAAAAACTTTGACCAATTGATAGTAATATTTTGACTAATTATCATTATTCCAAATGTAAAAAGACGAAAAAACCTTATATATTTTGCTACATGCGTATGTAACAAAAATTACGTTGTATGTAAATAAAGCTACATACGTATGTAGATAAAGTTATGTACGTATATAAAATAATTTACATACGCATGTAAATCATTTATACTTAGTATAAGTAGGGAATAAAAAGGCCTGAAATATTTATTCCAGGCTTCTAAAAAAGGCGTAAAGCCTTGATTCTGTAGAATTAGCAAAGAAGGAATTTGCTGACAAGAACGTTCTTAATCGTTACATCCTTTTATTATAGATAACTTATTTATAATAAGGTATTTCATAAATATATTTGAAATTTATTTGGGCAAAGGTAAAATGAAATTTCCAAACCAAATAGTAAAATTTTGATCAATGAATAGTAAAATTTTGACCTGTTTGGGTTAGGTCGTTGCACTTCCCGTTAGGTGCACTTTGTGTGCAGTTAGGATTACTTTGTAAGCTGGTTAGGCGCACTCAGGAAGCGGTAGACAGTGAACAGGAAACAACAAAACCCTAAAATTGTACAATTTTACAACATTTTCAGACTATTTTTCCTGTAATTATAGTTTCTTTTTCCGTTATTTGCACTTTCTTTTAATCATTCAAAAATTATTAAACTAAAATTATATTATCATGAAACTAAAATTATTTTTATCCTTTATCTTATTCAGTTTTTTCATAACTGTTTATGCTGCAGAACAAGATAGTATTTCTGCTCCTTCAATCGACAAAGCACGTCTCTCACAAATTGAAGTTGCCGGTTTCGGAATAGACTTTTCTCCGGGAAAATACACATATACACAATATTTGCCCTATACTACAAAAAAGATTCCTGCCATCAGGCCTACTGTGTATGATACAAAAGCTACTTTTAAAATAAGTTCGGCAAAAAATATCAATGGATCAAAAAATGAAAGAACTACAACTATCACTGTCTTTTCCGGTGACCGGTCAACAACTCAAACATATACTATCACTTTCGAAGTTCTTCCAGAATTGGATATTTTCCTTTGTATAGGACAATCGAATATGGCGGGAAGAGGAAAGTTGGCTAAAACCGACTTCGATACTATTCCCAATTGTTATTTATATACTCTTGCAGGAAATTGGGAAGGAGCCACCAATCCAATGAATAAAAATTCCGAAATAAAAGATCCCAAAAAATACCAAGGAATGAATCCTGCTTACATGGTAGCTAAAAAAGTTTCTGAAGTTACCGGAAGGCCTTTGGGAATGGTTGTAAATGCAAGAGGAGCAACAAGGATAGAATCTTGGTTGAAAGGAGCTTCCGCCGGATATTACGATTCATCTATTAAACGTGCCAAAGAAGCTCAAAAATGGGGGAAAATCCGTGCTATATTATGGCATCAAGGAGAAGGAAACAGTGGATCTAAAACAGTGGTCGCTTATCCTGATCAACTAAAAGAATTGGTTTCAGATTTGAGAAAAGATTTGAAAGATAAGGACTTATTCTTTGTTGCAGGGGAATTGGCTTATTGGAGAGGTGAAGGGAAAGGTTCTACCGCTTTCAACGAAATGATTAATACTATTTCAACATTTATACCTAATTCTGCCTGTGTTTCTGCAGAAGGTTTGAATATGTTGAAAGATGAAAAAGATCCGCATTTCGGAAGAGAAGGACAATTGATGCTCGGAGAACGTTACGCTGATGTGATACTAAAGTATGTGTATAAAAAATAACAACAATGAGAAAAATCCTTTTTATTTCAATCTTATTATGCTCTATATTTTCGGTTGCGGCTCAACGAAACCTGCAAACTATTAATAATGCTTGGAAATTCAGCAAAGAAAATCCTAATAATGCAGAATCAAACACGTTGGACGACAAATACTGGGAAACCGTTAATATTCCTCATTGCTGGAATGCAGATGCCTACGTATCAAAATTTTATTATAGAGGAACTGCTTGGTACAGAAAACATTTTATAGCAAGTAAAGACCTGATGCAAAAACAAGTCTTCATTAAATTTGAAGGTATAAATGTTACTGCTGAAGTCTATTTAAATGGCAGGTTTGTCACCAAACACGAAGGCGGTTATACTGCATTTACCATAGATGCCACTCCTTTTTTGGCTTTCGGGGAAGAAAATCTGTTAGCCGTTAAAGTGGATAATTCTTTACAAGATCTTCCTCCACTTTCAGGAGACTTTACGATGTTCGGAGGAATCTACCGCGATGTCTGGATGATTACAGTTCCCAAGCAACACATCGAACTTTTGAATGCCGGTTCTTCCGGAATTTTTATTCAAACACCTAAAGTATCTGCCGAATCTGCGGAAGTATTAATCAAAGGGGATATTAAAAACGATGCAGGAACTTCTTCTCAAGTAAAAGTTGTCAACCAAATCATCAATCCTGAAGGAAAAATAATTCAAACGTTGGAAAAATCCCTCAATTTGAAAAGCGGAGAAAAAACAAGTTTCGAACTGGCAAGTAAAGAGATCACACGACCTGTACTTTGGTCGCCGGAATCTCCTCAATTGTACCAAGTGAAAACAACCATGATTGACACCAAAAACAATCAAATATTAGATGAAATCTCAAATCCTTTGGGTTTTCGTTGGTTTAAATTTACCGGTTCGGATGGATTTTATTTCAACGGGAAACCCATGAAACTCATCGGTATTTGCCGTCATCAGGATCAAAAACCATTGGGAAATGCTCTAAGTGACGAAATGCACAGAAGAGATATGCAGTTGGCAAAAGAAATGGGGGCTAATTTTATACGTATATCACACTATCCGCAAGACGATGCCATATTGGAGCAATGTGATAAATTAGGCTTGATCGCCTGGGAAGAAATTCCTATCGTTAATACGGTAAATTTATCCGATCATTTTCAACAAGTTTGTAAAACAAATGTACTGGAAATGGTTCGTCAACATTATAATCATCCATCCATTATCATGTGGGGATATATGAACGAATCGGCTTTGGTAACAGTAAGAAGTATTCCGGAAAAAGATAGGCAGGCTGTTTATGACAAAACAAAAGAAATTGCTGAAAACCTGGAAAAGATCATCAAAATAGAAGATCCGGGACGTGCGTCTACCATTGCATTTCATAACAGCCAAATCTATAACCAAACAGGATTATCTTCCATCACCGATGTTATCGGATGGAATTTATACCAAGGTTGGTACGAAGCTAATTTGGAAGGATTCGATAAATTTATCCGGAAAGAAAATGAAAAACACCCTAATCATTCATTGATCATCAGCGAATATGGTGCCGGTTCGGACAAGCGTTTACATAGTTTACAACCTGTTCCTTTTGATTTTAGCATAGAACATCAACAAACTTACCATGAACATTATTTACCTGTAATTGCGCGGGAAAAATATATTTCCGGATCTACCGTATGGAATTTTGTGGATTTCGGTTCAGCAAGTAGGGACGAATCTATGCCGATGATCAACAACAAAGGATTATTATACACAGACAGAACGCCCAAAGATGTTTATTTTTATTACAAAGCTTTTCTAAGAAAAGATGTCCCTGTATTACATATAGCATCACGAGATTGGGATGTTCGTTCCGGCGTACAAAACGGCAATAATCCTGTTATTTCACCACTTAAAATATATTCCAACTGCCCGGAAGTAGAATTGTTTGCTGATGGAAAATCTTTAGGCAAGAAAAAAATACAAAATTTCACAGCAGTATGGAACGTTCCATTTGCTCAAGGAAAAACTTTCTTTCATGCCAAAGGTAAATATGTAGGAAAACAGACAGAAGATGGAATGAACATTTCATTTGAAGCTATTCCTGCCAAACTTAATGCAACAAACATCAAAAGTCTGGAATTAGCAGTAAATGTAGGAAGCAATTGCGCTTTCACCAGTGAAGAAAGCAACAAAACGTGGTTGCCAGATCAAGCCTATACATCCGGAGGATGGGGCTATACCGGAGGAGATATCTTTTACGCTTCCAAAGGAAGGATCGGTTCCCAGATTAAAATTGGAGGAACAACCGACAATCCTTTATACCAAACATTAAGAAAAGATATCACATCTTACCGGTTCGATGTTCCGGAAGGGATATATGAATTAGAGTTGCTTTTTGCCGATGTGTTTTCCAAAACAGGGAAAGTAGTTTATAATCTGACAGAAGAAGATCAAAGTTTTGAAAAAGAAAATATTTTTGATATTGTCATCAATAAAAACGTAGAAGTTAAGGATTTAAATATTTCCCGGGAATTCGGACATTTTTTCGCTGTGAAGAAACGCTTTATTGTAGAGGTAAAAGGAAATGAAAATTTGTCGATTGAATTCCCCGTAAAAAAAGGTTCTGCTTTCTTAAATGGAATTAAATTAAGAAAATTGTGATCAGATCAAAAATGAAAATCAGACAATGATGTTGTTACATTAACATGAAAGGATGTGGCGGACGGATGATACTTCGATACCGCCACTCCTATATCAAAAGCCTTCACCCGGATTCCTGCACCGCCGGAAAATCCTCCTAATTTGTTTCCTGTTTCCAAACTCATATCAGATCCTATTTTAGGATTATATCCGACACCTACCCAAAAATTATCGGATAATAAAAATTCGGCTCCAAAAACTAAGTGCTTGAAGAAAGTAGTAAAAAACGAATCTTCCGAAGTATCTCCTTCAACTACCGAATCAAACTCCCATTGCGTAAGATGCAATGCTGTGAGAGAAAAACGGACCGGAGCATGATTCAATCTTTGTGTCATTCCGATTTGAATATCCCAAGGTAACGATGCCCTGTCTTCATTATATGCTTTTACCTGCCGTCCCAAATTTTTACCGACCAAACCTGCGGAAAAATTTTTATCTGCATTATAATAGCTCAAACCCACATCCACCGCCAATCCAACAGAAGTGTATTGCTCAAAAGTAGAATATATTACTTTGGCAGCAACACCTCCACGCAAACGATCTGTCAAATCGCGCGAAAAGAATCCATTGAAACAAATATCTTTGGCAGAAATATCTCCTATATAAATATTTTCGATATCTGTACCTTCAAAAGTACCATAATCTATATAATTCACCCCGACTCCCCAAGCACTTCTTTCCCCCATAGATTTAGCAAAAGCCACACTTCCGGCGTTAATATCCGCCAGATAATTGACATATCCCAAATTTACATCCAGATTCATCTCAGGTCCTAAAAAAGCAGGATTATGAAAAATCATAGAGAGATCGTTTTCCACAACAGAAACATTTTCTCCTCCTAAGGCATCAATTCTGGAAGAAACAGGCAATTTCAAGAAATCAAAAACATTGTCTGTTTCTTGAGAAAAAATAACACCTGAATATCCACAGAATACGGTTAAAAAAAAGATTATACTTAATCGCTTCCATCTACTCATAACTAATAAAACGTAAACAATAGAAAAAAAATATATTTCCAGTCAACAAAATTTTATTTTTTCCACTATTATTCCGAAAATCATCTAATTTTGTTCTTCAAATGGAAATAAAAAAGACATCAAAAGCAGATTTGGAAAGAAAAAGGAGATATTTTTTTCTTATCGGATTATTCATTGCATGCGCTTTGTTATTTTGTATTTTAGAATGGAAATATCAGGAAACAACGAATCTTGACATTGAAGGCATATCAGATTTTATTACATTAGATGAATCCATCAAAATTTCCGATCAAGAATATATAATTCCGGAAAATATGCCAAAACTTTCTGCCGTTTATGTAGAAATTTTCGATGTCAAAAAAAATACCCTTCCTATAAAAATGCCGGAAATAGTCTCCTGGGAGGAAGCACAAGAAAAATTAGAAGAAGAGATCGCTTCTTTAGATAAACCGCTACTATCATTAAGTGATTCAATATATGTCAAAGTAGAAGAAATGCCTGAATTTCCTGGAGGTTATCAAGCTTTTATTCAGTATATTGCACGGCAAACAAGATATCCTCCAAGCGCTGTACAAAAAGGAATCACAGGAAAAGTAATCTGCTCTTTTATTGTAGATAAAAATGGGATGATCACCCAAGTAGAAATCATTCAAGGGGTCAATCCACTCTTTGACAAAGAAATCTCCCGTGTAATCAACAATATGCCAAAATGGAAACCGGGAAAAAACAGAGGAAAAGAAGTCTCCGTGAAATATATTGTTCCTGTTTCTTTTAGATTGTAAAAGCAATTCAGAAAAAATAACACTTTTAGTATTGTTTTATTTACAAAACATATTACCTTTGTACCATCAAAAGTGTACATTAATGAACAATATGTTTACATACAGCCTAATTCTCAGCATTATTATTCTATTGCAAAGCAAATGGAGTGAGACTGCTGTATGTTATTGATTCATGTAAAATAAAGAAATAACGAAAGCCCTTCTCACTCCGGTGGGAAGGGCTTTTTTAATATAAATTGAGATATGTCAGACAGATTATTTATTTTTGATACAACACTGAGGGACGGGGAACAAGTTCCTGGATGTCAGTTGAATACTATTGAAAAAATTGAGGTAGCTAAAGCATTGGAGGCTTTGGGTGTTGATGTGATTGAAGCCGGATTCCCGGTTTCAAGTCCGGGTGATTTTAATTCAGTAGTAGAAATATCCAAAGCGGTTACATGGCCAACTATATGTGCTCTGACACGTGCGGTAGAAAAAGATATTGATGCGGCTGCCGAAGCATTGCAATATGCTAAAAGAAAACGTATTCACACCGGTATAGGAACATCTACATATCATATTAAACATAAGTTTAATGCTACTCAAGATGAAATAGTAGAACGCGCCGTTGCTGCTGTAAAATATGCAAAAAAATACGTGGAAGATGTAGAGTTTTATTGTGAAGATGCCGGTCGTACGGATAACGAATATTTATCTCGTGTAGTGGAAGCCGTTATTAAAGCGGGGGCAACAGTCGTAAATATACCCGATACAACAGGTTATTGCCTCCCGTCAGAATATGGCGCCAAGATCAAATACTTGATGGAAAATGTGAAAGGGATACATAATGCGATTCTCTCTACTCACTGTCATAATGATTTAGGAATGGCAACTGCCAATACCATTTCCGGAGTATTAAATGGCGCACGTCAAGTAGAAGTGACTATCAATGGAATTGGTGAACGTGCCGGAAATACTTCTCTTGAAGAAGTGACTATGATTTTGAAAAGTCATAAAGAAATAGGTATAGATACTAATATCAATACACAAAAAATATATCCTACCAGCCGAATGGTTTCGAGTTTGATGAATATGCCGGTACAACCTAACAAAGCTATTGTAGGAAGAAATGCTTTTGCTCATTCTTCCGGTATTCATCAAGATGGAATATTGAAAAACCGTGAAAGTTATGAGATTATCGATCCCAAAGATGTGGGGATAGATGATAATGCAATTGTACTGACTGCGCGCAGCGGCCGTGCTGCCTTGAAACATCGTTTAAGTGTGTTAGGGGTAGAACTTTCTCAGGAAAAATTAGATGTAGTTTATGAACAATTCCTGAAATTGGCTGATAGCAAGAAAGATATTAATGATGATGACGTATTGATGCTTGTTGGTAAAGATCATGATTCACAGCGAATTAAATTAAATTATTTACAGGTTACTTCAGGTGTTGGTATTAAATCAGTAGCTTCAGTTGGTCTGGATATTGCAGGAGAAAATTTCGAAGCGGCTTCAGCTGGAAATGGTCCTGTAGATGCAGCAATCAAAGCAGTTAAACAAATTATCCGCCGACAGATGACCATTCAGGAGTTCCTGATTCAGGCTATTAATAAAGGTAGCGATGATGTAGGTAAAGTACACATGCAAGTTGAACACAATGGTGTGAATTATTATGGTTTTTCAGCAAATACTGATATTGTTGCGGCATCAGTAGAAGCTTATATCGATGCAATTAATAAATTCGTAAAATAAAAATATGGCAAAAACATTATTCGACAAAATCTGGGACGCACATGTTGTCTCAACTGTAAACGACGGGCCAACCCAGTTGTATATTGATAGGCATTTCTGCCACGAAGTGACTAGTCCGCAGGCTTTCGATGGATTACGGAAAAGGGGGTTGAAAGTATTTCGTCCGGAAAAAACACTGCTTTCCCCGGATCATAACATTCCAACGGTAAATCAAGAGAAACCAATTGCTGATCCTATTTCGAAGAATCAGGTTGACACTTTGGAAAGTAATGCCAAAGATTTTGGTTTGACTTATTATGGCATGATGAATCCAAAAAATGGCATTATTCATGTTATAGGTCCAGAATATGGGTATACACAACCTGGAATGACAATCGTTTGTGGTGATAGTCACACTTCTACTCATGGTGCTTTCGGTTCGATTGCATTTGGCATCGGAACAAGCGAAGTGGAAATGGTACTGGCAACTCAATGTATCTTACAATCCCGGCCAAAAACAATGCGGATTAATTTCGAAGGAAAATTGAACCCTGGAGTAACTGCAAAAGATTTAGCTCTTTACATGATATCAAAACTTACTACTGGAGGAGCAACCGGTTATTTTGTAGAATATGCAGGAGAAGCTATCCGCAATCTTTCGATGGAAGAGCGAATGACTGTTTGTAACCTAAGTATAGAAATGGGAGCTCGCGGAGGGATGATTGCTCCGGATGAAACTACTTTTGTGTATGTAAAAGGGCGTGAATTTGCTCCGAAAGGTGACGCTTGGGACAAAGCACTGGAATATTGGAAAACATTGAAATCAGACGAAGGAGCTAAATTTGATAAAGAAATTACTTTCAATGCTTCCGAAATTGAACCAATGATTACCTATGGAACCAATCCGGGTATGGGAATGCCAATCAATGAAACAATCCCAACATTAGGTCAAATTGATGAATCCGGACGTATTTCATTCCAAAAATCTATGGAATATATGGGATTTAAACCTGGAGAAAAACTGGTTGGAAAATCCATTGATTATGTATTTTTAGGAAGCTGCACCAATGGTCGTATTGAAGACTTTCGGACTTTTACCAATTTTGTAAAAGGAAAACAAAAGGCAAAAAACGTCATTGCATGGCTAGTTCCGGGAAGTTGGAATGTAGAAAAACAAATCAAAGCAGAAGGTTTGGATAAAATACTGAATGAAGCCGGATTCGAACTCCGCCAACCCGGCTGTTCTGCTTGTTTAGCAATGAATGAAGACAAAGTTCCTGCTGGAAAATATG
>JAVBMM010000085.1:0-47943 GCA_031552425.1 Bacteroidales bacterium
GGCTGAAAAGGAATTTGGAGCAGAACTTCAGTCCGGTAAATTGAAAATAAAAGATGTTATTGCCGATGCCTTCTTGCAAAATACTTTGTTGAAACCTGAAGATTATTCAGTTGTTGCTACATTGAATTTGAACGGAGATTATGTTTCCGACCAATTGGCAGCGATGGTCGGAGGAATAGGGATTGCTCCAGGAGCTAATATTAATTATCAGACAGGACATGCTATTTTTGAAGCAACGCATGGAACCGCTCCTGATATTGCCGGTAAAAATATGGCAAATCCTTCTTCCATTATTCTTTCAGGAGTGATGATGTTGGAATATTTAGGATGGAAAGAAGTGGCAGTAATGATAGAAAATGTAATGGAAAAAACTTTCATGGAAGGAAAAGCAACTATAGATTTAGCCCGTTTCATGGAGAATGGAAAAACGCTTTCCACCCAAGCGTTTATTGAAGAATTGATTAAAAAAATGTAATTGTTATGGAAAGAAAAGATGAATTTATGATTTATAAACTGTCTGAATCTATCAAGACAACCAGTCGTATCGACAATGAATTATTCAAGCAATACAACGTGAAAAGAGGTCTAAGAAATGAAGACCATTCCGGGGTATTGGTAGGGTTGACAAAAATTGGTGATGTAGTCGGTTATGAAAGACAAGAGGAGGGTGGATTAAAAGCGATTCCCGGCAAGCTTTTTTATCGGGGAATTGATGTGGAAGATCTTGTTCATGGTCTTCAAGAAGAAAAACGTGTTGGATTTGAAGAAACCTGTTTTTTATTGTTATCCGGAAAATTGCCTGATGAAGAAGAATTAATCACTTTTTCCGAAATGATTAATTCTGGGATGCCTTTAGAGCACCGGGTAAAAATGAATATTTTAGATCTGGAAGGGACAAATATTATGAATATTCTTGCCCGTTCTGTGTTGGAAATGTACACTTTTGATGATCGGGCAGACGATAATTCCCGTGATAATTTGATGCGTCAATCTATTGATCTGATAGCAAAATTTCCTACAATTATCGCTTATGCCTATAATATCATGCGTCATAGTTCATACGGACGTTCGTTACATATTCGTCATCCTAAAGAAGATGCTTCATTAGCTGAAAACTTTTTGTTTATGATGAATGGCCCAAGCGGATATACGGAATTAGATGTTCGTGTGTTGGATCTGGCTTTAATATTGCATGCGGAACATGGAGGAGGAAATAATTCTACATTTACCGTAAGGGTTACAAGTTCTTCAGGTACAGATACCTATTCTTCTATTGCTGCCGGTATCGGTTCTTTGAAAGGGCCTTTGCATGGAGGAGCTAATTTAAAGGTGATTGATATGTTCAAGCATTTGAAGGAAAATGTGAAAAACTGGAAAGATACCAAAGAAATAGAAGGATACCTCAAAAAAATATTGAATAAAGAAGCTTATAACAGAACCGGATTGATATATGGTATCGGGCATGCTGTTTATACAATATCTGATCCGCGGGCTTTATTGCTCAAAGAAATGGCTCGGGAATTGGCTAAAGAAAAAGGACGTGAAGAAGAATTTGATTTCTTGGAACGTTTAGAAGGTTTGTCTATTGATGCATTTATGAAGTTCAAAGGTTCTAAAGTAAATAAGCAAGTTTGTGCCAATGTAGATTTTTATTCCGGATTCGTGTATGAAATGATCGGTTTACCACAAGAAGTGTATACGCCTCTTTTTGCCATGTCTCGTATCGTAGGATGGGCAGCTCATCGGATTGAAGAATTGAACTTTGATAGTAAACGGATTATTCGTCCGGCATATAAAAATGTATCGGACAAAAAAGAATTTATTCCATTGAATAAAAGATAAAATAATGTTGCGCTTTACGCCAATAATATCACCAACAGCTGCGCTGAAAGTATTCTTAAAAACATTGTCAAAGGATATACTGAGGCGTAGCTGACTGATGGAGCATCGTTTCCGGCACTCGAATTAGCATAAGCAAGGGCAGGAGGGTCGGTCATGCTTCCCGATAATAATCCCATCAATGTAAAGAAATTGAGTTTATATATTTGGCGCCCTATAAAACCTATAATTAACAAAGGCAATGTTGTGATGATAAAACCTAATCCGATCCAGTTTACACCTCCTTTGTATAAAATCGTTTCCACAAAACCTTCTCCGGCATTGATACCGACACAAGCAAGAAAAAGACAAATCCCTATTTCGCGTAGCATAAGATTAGCGCTTAATGTTGTGTAAGTAACCAATTTGTATTTAGGTCCGAAAACACTTATCAAAATGGCGACAATTAAAGGTCCTCCGGCTAATCCTAACTTGACAGGTTGTGGAATTCCCGGAAAAGCAAAAGGAATACTTCCGAGTAATACACCGAGGAAGATACCTATAAAGATAGGAACTGTATTGGGCTCGTTGAGATGTCTCATTTTATTTCCCAACACTTGTTCTACATTTTTGACTGAGACTTCAGCTCCTACTACAGTAACTTTGTCTCCTATTTGTAACTGTAAACGGGGTTGTGCAATCAAGTCTATCCCGGCACGATTTACCCGGGTAATGTTTATTCCAAAAGTATTTCTCAGTTTAAGTTGCCCAATGGTTTTTCCGTTTATTTCCGGTTTGGTAATGATGTATCTTCTCGAAATAAGCTGATTGTCCAGTTTATTCCAATCAGATTCATCCATATTAATCTCTTCCCCGATAAAGGCTTTTACTGCATTTGTGTCCGGAACGGTAACTACTACAAACACACGGTCTCCTTCTGATAATACAGTTTGGGAAGAAGCTATTTCTATTTGGTCGTTTTCTTTGTGACAAACACGTGAAATAACGAATCTTCTCTCTATGAGGCTGGCTATTTCAATGACGGATTTTCCAAAGATGGCAGGATTTTTTACTTCTAGGGAAATAGTTCGCATAGCAATTTGTTTGTTATTATCTGAAGAATTTAAGTCCTCCGTTTCCTTTTCCGGTTCGATGCGAAAAACCGTTTTTAATACAATCATTGAAAGAATGATGCCAATTACTCCCAAGGGATAAGCTACTGCATATCCCATGGCAATAGTAGGATCCGGTGCTCCGTGAATATCTCGGTAAGCTTCTTGTGCCGCTCCGAGTCCCGGAGTATTTGTAACTGCTCCGGATAAAATCCCAACCATGGTAGATATTGGCAAACCTGTGATAAAATGTATACAGACGGTAGTAGCGATTCCTAAAAAAACAATACCTGTTGCCAGCATGTTTAATTTGATTCCTCCTTTTTTGAAAGAAGAGAAAAAACCGGGACCTACTTGTAATCCGATAGAATAAACAAATAAGATTAATCCGAATTCTCTCATAAAGTGTAGCACATCATGATTTATGCGAAAACCCAAATGTCCCATCAAAATACCAACGAAAAGTACAAATGTTATTCCTAGAGAAACACCGAAGATTTTAATTTTTCCCAGGGTGATGCCTATTGAAATGACGAAAGCAAATAAAAGTACGGTATGAGCAATTCCTTCTCCAAGAAAAAGATCGTATAACCAATCCATATAATTATTTTTTATCAGGTTCTTTGGGAAATGTTTCTCCTTTTCGTATCACTTCTATGGCTTTTGAAATCACGGGATCTTTATGTTGAAGAACAGGATAGAAACCTTTTTCTCCAAAGATGTTCCGGATGATGTAAGCTTGTTTGGTGTTTTCTATTAAATTTGCAGATTTGCCGATAAGAACAGGTCTGCGTCTTATGTTCTTTGTTTCAGCATGTTGAACAACACCTTCCAGTAAAGATTGTGTTTTTAAATATGCCCATAAATCTTTGTAGTTTTTGAATTTTTCCAACTTTTTCCTGTTTTGGTCTACATAAAGAAAAGCATATTCATATATGATTCCGTTTTGTTGTAAATTAGAAAAATATGAAGTCATTCCTGATGTATCCCGCGGAATGAAAATATCCGGCATAATACCTCCACCGTCGTAAACTGTACGTCCCAGAGTTGTTTTGTATTGATGGCCTTTAGGTTGTTTGATACTGTCTTGAGAATCAAATTCGCCATGATTGAAACGCGTGATCAGGTCTTGCTCATATTCATTTCTTTTACCTAATTCATAATCTTTTTGAATACATCTTCCTGAAGGAGTGTAGTATCGAGCAATGGTTAATCTTAAAGCAGATCCATCGCTTAATTCTACTTGGTTTTGTACCAGTCCTTTACCGAAAGAACGGCGTCCGATAATTAATCCCCTGTCATTATCTTGCATAGCTCCTGCAACAATTTCACTTGCAGAGGCGGATAATTCGTCCATAAGGATAACAATAGGTTGATTTTGGCATGAACCGGTTCCGTTTGCATAAGCATCGCTACGCGGAAAAGATTTTCCTTTTGTGTAAACGATTAATCTTCCGGAAGGTAAAAATTCGTTGCAGATGTTGATTGCAACATCCAATGAACCTCCGGTGTTTTGGCGTAAATCAATAATGAAAGATTGGCATCCTTCTTTTGTTAATACACCCAAGGCTTTTAAAAATTCGATATATGTAGGTTTTCCGAATTTTCCTATTTTGATTAGTCCGACGCCTTTTTCTATTTCGTATGCTACATCAATAGTATTGACAGGTACATCTCCTCTGGTGATTTCATATTTTTTTATTTCAGACTTGCCATTTCGTTTAATTCCTACGGTTACTTTTGTTCCTTTGGGGCCTCTCAGTGTCTTCATCACTTTTTCGTCTGTAATGCCTACTCCTGCAAAAATGGAATCGTTGATAGTAACAATTCTGTCTCCTGCCTGTAATCCTACTTTTTCAGAAGGTCCTTGGGAGATGACATTAACGACGATAATGGTGTCGTTTTGCTTGATAAATTGAACGCCAATGCCGCTGAAATGCCCTTCCATGTCTTCGTTCACAGTTTCTAAGTCTTCTGCAGGAATGTATGTGGAATGAGGATCTAATTCGCTGATTATTTTTGGAATAGTTTCTTCCACCAGACTTTTCATATTGACACTATCTACATATTGGTCGTTAATGATGTCCAAAATGACATCTATTTTATTTCCGGAACTCATGAAGAATTTTCTGCTGATTGCATTTCCCGAAAAATAATTTCCCAGAATAAATCCTACTACCAATGTAAATAGGACAATAATGGGTAAAATCAAATAAAATTTTTGAGATGATTTCATATAATTAAATGTGACAAACTTTTAGTCTTTAATTAGTAATTCTTTTTCAATTATTTCCATATCAATGAATATAACATCTATTCCGGCTTTTTCCAATAGCTTGATGCCATCGTCCAATCGGTATTTTTCCGAATAAACTACTCTTTTTATTCCTGATTGGATGATTAATTTGGCGCATTCTATACATGGAGACGCAGTTACATACATGGTTGCTTCATGGCTGTTGTTGTTTGAGCGTGCAATTTTTGTGATTGCATTGGCTTCTGCGTGTAATACATATGGTTTAGTCGTATTATCTCTATCTTCACAGATATTTTCAAACCCAGAAGGAGTTCCGTTGTATCCATCGGAAATGATCATCTTGTCTTTTACGACTAATGCACCTACTTTTCTACGAATGCAATATGAATTTTCCGACCAAACTTTGGCCATCCGGAGATAGCGTTTGTCTAAGAGCAATTGTTTGTTGTTCATTTTATTCCGTCTCTTTTCATTAAAGCGTCCACATCGGGCTCTTGTCCCCGGAAACGAATATATAATTTCATCGGATCTTCCGATCCTCCTTTGGATAGAATGTGCTCCCTGAATTTTTGTGCAATCACTTGGCTGAAAATCCCATTTGCTTTAAAAACCGAATAAGCATCGGCATCCAACACTTCTGCCCATTTATATCCATAGTAACCGGCAGCATATCCTCCTGAAAAAATATGGTTGAACGCTGTACTTGAGCAGGTTCCTTCTATACGTGGAAGTAATTGGGTAGCTTTTGTTGCTTTTTGTTCAAATTCAAATACACCACCTTTGTATGGTTCGTTGATTGTATGCCAAGCCATATCTAAATATCCAAAACTAAGTTGTCGGACACATGCATAAGCGGAATTAAAATTTCCGGCCGCAACTAAATTTTGTACTAATGCTGTAGGGATCTTTTCTCCTGTTTGGTAATGGACGGCAAAACGATCTAAAAATTCTTTTTCCAGCAAAAAGTTCTCCATGACTTGCGAAGGTAATTCCACGAAGTCCCGGTATACATTTGTTCCACTTAAACTTTCATAAGTTCCGTTGGCAAACATTCCATGTAATCCATGTCCGAATTCGTGTAAGAATGTTTCTGTTTCATAAAATGTTAACAGTGCAGGTTTTGTTTCTGTGGGTCTTGTGAAGTTCATTACCAAAGAGATGTGTGGACGAGAATTTTTACCGTCTTCTATCCATTGTCCTTTATATTCAGTCATCCAGGCACCTGAATTCTTTCCTTTGCGTGGGAAGAAATCTGTATAAAGTACAGCCAGGAAACTACCATCTTTATCATAAACTTCGTATGCATCTACTTCCGGGTGATATACCGGAATCTTGGGATTTTTTTTGAAGGTGATTCCATACAATTCTGTTGCTAAACCAAAAACACCTTTTATTACATTTTCCAATTGGAAGTAAGGGCGTGTAAGTTCATCGTTGACATTGAATTTTATTTCTTTTAGCTTTTCAGAATAATAATTCCAATCCCAAGGCATGACTTGTATATTTTTACCTTCTTTTCCCAATGCAAAACCTTCTACTTCGCTTATTTCCCTTTTGGCTACCGGCCTGTAATTTTCTAATAATTTGTTTAGTAAATTGTACACGTTTTTCGGATTTCCTGCCATTCGTTTACGGAGTACATAATCAGCATAGGTCTTATACCCTAATAATTGAACAATTTTCAAACGGGTATCTACGATTTCTTCTACGATTTTTTTATTGTCGAATTCTCCGCCTTGGGCGCATCTTCCTGCATAAACAAGATACATTTTTTGCCTTAGATCGCGGTTATCTGCATATTGCATAAAAGGTCCGTAAGAAGGAAATGTTAGATCGAATAACCAACCTTCTTTGCCTTTTTCTTTAGCTTTCAAGGCTGCAGCTTCACAAATGCCTTCCGGAATACCGGCTAAATCGGATTTATTATTCAGCAATAATTCGAATTTATTGGTTTCTTTCAGTGTATTTTGTGAAAAAGTTAAGGTCAATTTGCTTAGTTGGGAAGATAAATCCCTGAATGTTTTTTTATTTACATCATTCAGGTTAGCTCCTCCATCAACGAAAAAGTTGTATATTTTTTCCAGAAGCATGAGATCTTCTGAATTAAGATTCAGTTGGTCTTTTTGGTCATATACTGATTTTACACGGGCAAATAATTTTTCGTTCAGGGATATATTAGTTTCATGTTCAGACATTTTAGGAGAAATACGTTGCGATATTTCCATCATTTCGTCATTTGTTTCAGCGCTATTGAGATTATAGAATACTGATGTTACACGAGACAGTAATTTACCTGAATGTTCAAAAGCCACAATTGTGTTTTCAAATGTTACCGGTTTTGAATTGTTGATTATCTTTTCAATTTCTTTTATTTGTTCCTGCATTCCTTTTTCAAAAGCAGGTTCGTAATGCGATGTCTTGATTTTATTGAAAGGTGCTGTTTCATGCGGAGTACCGTAATTTTTAAAGAATGGATTTTCTGCGTTGGTCATATGATTGTAAAATATTAGTAATGTGATAAAAAAAACAATTTTTTTCATGATTTTTTACTTGCTTGTTTTTGGTTTGCAAAGGTCGGAATTATTCGGGAATTATTGTCGGTTTTTATGAAAAATATTATGGGTTGGACTGTTGTATTTTTATCCTTTATCAATGGATAAATCTTCGTTGTTTTCTTCTTCGTTATTTTCTTCTTCCATTTCAGGTTTTTGAGGGCCATCTTTTCTGAATAATATAGCGTAAGCTGTTCCTGCTATAGCTCCGGATAAATGGCCTTCCCAAGATGTATTCTCTCCCATTATTTCAACTATGGGGAACATATTCCAGATAATGCTTCCATATAGAAAGGCAACAAGCAATGAGGTTGCTATCAAAGGAATATAATTACGGAGGATTCCACTGAAAAATAAAAAAAAGCATAAACCATAAATTAATCCGCTGGCTCCAATGTGCCAGGATTCTCGGCCTATTAACCATGTGATAATTCCGGAAGTTATCCAAATCAATAAAAAACTTCGTAGTGCAATGTCTGTATAAAAATAAAAAAGACACCAGCCTAATATGAGCAAAGGGAATGTATTGGAAAAAAGATGGGAAAAGCCTTCATGCACGAGAGGAGTGAAGAAAATCCCTTGCAATCCGTTTAAATGTCTTGGGTATATTCCCCAAGTGTACCAGTGGGCATTTAACCCCCATTCCAGCAGTTGTATCAACCATAAAAGGATAACAAAACAAGCTGGAACGAATAAAGCATATATGATACGTTTGTTTTCGAATTTCATCCTACAAAAATAATAGAACTGATTTAAGAAATTGTTTAAATCTTAAAATTTATGCGCTTCCATGATAAAGACAACAAAATAAACACTTTATTTGTTTCTAATTTAAAATAAAAAGCGTATTTTCGTAAAGTTGAGAAATAAACTATGGTAATCTCACATTAAAAAATTGTTTATTGCCTTAATCCAGAGAATATTATGACTTATCTTAAATTTGATAAAACCCTGATGATCAACTTGGAAGAGTCTTTGAAAAGAGAAGTTCTGAGGACAAATCGAGGGGGAGCCTATCATTGTACTACAATTGTGGATTGTAATACCCGTAAATATCACGGATTGTTGGTGATTCCGGTACCAACGCTTGATACAGATAATCATGTTTTATTATCTTCTCTTGATGAAACGGTTATTCAACACGGAGCTGAATTTAATTTGGGTTTACATAAATATCAGGGAGATAACTATAGCCCTAAAGGTCATAAATATATTCGTCAGTTTGATTGTGAAGAAATGCCTCGTACTGTGTACCGCGTCGGAGGTGTTATATTGGCGAAAGAAAAAGTCTTTACCGTGTATGGAAACCGGTTGATGATTAAATACACGCTTTTAGATGCTCATTCTCCTACTTTGTTACGGTTTCGTCCGTTTTTGGCTTTCAGAAATGTGAATAATCTTACTGTGGAAAATAATGATGTCAATAAAAATTATTCGGAAATAGAGAACGGGATAAAAACTTGTATGTATCCTGGTTATCCCGATCTACATATGCAATTCAGCAAAGCATGTAAATTTATTTTTCATCCGGATTGGTACCGTGGAATAGAATATACTAAGGAAAGGGAAAGAGGTTTTCCTTACCGGGAAGATTTATATGTTCCCGGATATTTTGAATTACCGATATCTAAAGGAGAATCGGTTTATTTTTCTGCGGCGGATGAGTTTATCCGTCCCCAGGATATGGAGGAAACCTATGAGATAGAGGTTAAATCACGTACTCCTCGTTCGGGATTTTATAATTGCTTGAGAAATTCTGCACAGCAGTTTTATTTTCGTCCTACGGAAAATGATGCATATTTATTAGCTGGTTATCCTTGGTTTAAAGTACGTGCAAGGGATTTGTTCATCGCCTTGCCGGGATGTACTTTGGGTATTGACGATCCAGTACGTTTTGAAAAAATAATGACAACTGCTATTCCTGCAATCCGTAATTATATTGAAATAGGAGAGATTGATCCGGTTATCAGCGAAATTGATGCTCCGGATGTTTTCTTGTGGGCAGTACGGGCTATACAGGAATATGGAAGACATGAAGGAAAAGAGAAATGTGCAGATTTGTATGGAGATTTGCTTCAAGATATGGTAGGATTTATTTTGAAAGGTAAGCATCCTAATTTATTTGTTCATGAAAACGGCTTGTTGTATGCCAATGGAAAAGATAAGGCCATTACTTGGATGAACGCTACTGTCAATGGTAAGCCGGTTGTTCCCAGGACAGGTTATATTGTTGAATTCAATGCATTATGGTATAACGCATTAAAATATGTAGCAGAATTATCTACATTAAAAGGGAATGATGTTATAGCCGGAAAAATGGAAGCAGTGGCAGAAAAAACAGCCGTATCTTTTATCAATACATTTATGAACGGATATGGTTATTTGTTTGATTATGTAGATGGAAGTTATACGGACTGGAGTGTTCGTCCGAATATGATATTTGCAGTGGAGTTGGAATATTCACCTCTCGACAGAAAGCAAAAACGTATGATTTTGGATTTTGTTACAAAAGAATTGTTGACACCTAAAGGATTACGAAGTTTAAGTCCCAAAAGTGAAGGATATAACCCGTATTATGTAGGTTCCCAGTACGAAAGGGATTTGGCCTATCATCAAGGTACCGCATGGCCTTGGTTGTTTGGAGCATATTTGGTTTCTTATTTGAAAGTTTTTGGGTTGAGCGGAGTTTCTTTTGTAGAAAGAATGTTGATTGGTTTTGAAGAAGAGATGAGTTTACATTGTATTGGTTCTATCTCTGAGTTGTTTGACGGAAATCCTCCTTTTGAGAGTAGGGGGGCTATTTCTTTTTCAATGAATGTGGCTGCAATTTTAAAAGTGCTTAAAGTGTTGAATTCGTATAATACGGATTTGTAATATAAAAATTACTGACTATGAGGGCATTGATGTTTGGTTGGGAATTTCCACCCCATATATTGGGAGGACTTGGTACAGCCAGTTATGGGCTTACTCGGGGAATGGCCGAACAGAAAGACATGGATATAACCTTTGTGATTCCTAAACCTTGGGGAGATGAAGACCAAAGTTTCTTAAAAATTGTCGGAGCTTGTAATACTCCGGTGGCTTGGCGGGATGTAAATTGGGATTATGTGTCTCAACGGATGGGGAAACAGATGGACCCGCAAGAGTATTATAATTTAAGGGATCATATTTATGCAGATTTTAACTATATGCATATCAATGATTTGGGTTGCATAGAATTTTCAGGCAGATATCCGGATAATCTCTTGGAAGAGATTAATAATTATTCAATCGCTGCAGGAGTTATTGCCCGTACTTATTCGTACGATATTATTCATTCTCACGATTGGCTTACGTATCCGGCAGGTATGCATGCCAAACAAGTGAGTGGGAAACCGTTGGTTATTCATGTACATGCAACGGACTTTGACAGAAGTCGAGGAAAAGTCAATCCTCAGGTATATGCATTGGAAAAAGATGGAATGGATCATGCTGATCATATTATTACTGTAAGTAATTTGACCCGCAATACAGTTATTGAAAAATATCATCAACCTGCCTGGAAAGTAACCACTGTTCATAATGCAGTGGAACCTTTGAGTCAAGAAATCAAAGCGATACATTCTCAAAAAGGTACTAAAGATAAAGTAATTACTTTCTTAGGAAGAATTACCATGCAGAAAGGACCGGAATATTTTGTTGAAGCAGCTTCTCTGGTGCTGAAAAAAGCGAAGAATGTTCGTTTTGTTATGGCAGGAAGCGGAGATATGATGGATCAAATGATTCGTTTAGCTGCCCGCCGAGGAATTGCCGATAGATTTCATTTTACCGGTTTCCTGAAGGGAAAACAAGTATATGAAATGCTTCAATCGAGTGATGTATATGTTATGCCTTCCGTATCTGAACCTTTCGGCATTTCTCCTTTGGAAGCCATGCAATGTGGTGTGCCTACAATTATTTCCAAACAATCAGGTTGTGCCGAGATCCTGAATAATGCTGTTAAAACAGATTATTGGGACACTGAGGCGATGGCAGATGCTATGTATTCTATTATTACCTATCCTGCAATGGCTTCTTATTTACAAGAAGAAGGAAAACGTGAGGTCGATGAGATAAAATGGGAATATGCAGGTATGAAAGTGCGGAAAATATACGAAAGTGTCATGTGAAAAATATTAAAAGAACAAGATATATGAAAACGATTTGTTTCTATTTTCAGGTACATCAACCGTTTCGGTTAAAAAGATATCGCTTTTTTGATATTGGTAGAGATCATTATTATTATGATGATTTTGCCAATGAAGAAATTATCCATCGGGTTGCGGCGCGTTCTTTTCTTAAAGCCAATGCTATGTTACAAGACATAATTAAGGAAACAGGAAATAAATTTAAGGTTGCCTTTTCCATATCAGGAGTTGCATTGGAACAAATGGAAATATATGTTCCTGAAGTGATAGACAGCTTTAAAGAATTATCCAAAACCGGATGTGTGGAGTTTTTAGCGGAAACATATGCTCATTCTTTGTCTTCATTAAAAGATCCGGAAGAATTTGAAAAGCAAGTAAAAGCACATTCTGCTAAAATAGAATCTTTATTTGGACAGAAACCTAAAGTATTCAGGAATACAGAGCTGATTTATTCGGATGAAATAGGGGATATGGTTCATGCTTTAGGTTATAAGGGTATGTTAACCGAAGGGGCTAAGCACGTGTTGGGATGGAAAAGTCCTAATTACCTCTATCATTCTGTTAGTAATCCGTCTTTAAAGTTATTGTTGAAAAATTCAAAATTCAGTGATGATATTGCTTTTCGTTTTTCTAATTATGATTGGAGTGAGTATCCTCTTACAGCAGATAAATTCATCCGATGGATATCTTCTTTGTCAGATTCCGAGCAATTGATCAATCTCTTTATGAATTATGAAACTTTGGGAAATATACAGCCGTCTGAAAGTGGTATTTTTGATTTTTTTAAGGCGCTTCCCCGTTTTGCAGCAGAGAAAAAGATCAGTTTCTCCACTCCATCGGATATCATTAATAAAATGAAGTCTGTAGATGCTATTTCAGTACCTTTTCCTTGTTCTTGGGCGGATGAGGAACGTGATACGAGCGCATGGTTGGGAAATGTTCTTCAAAAAGAAGCATTCGAAAAACTTTATAGTATCGGCGAAAGAGTTCGTTTATGTGCTGATCGCCGGATCAAGCAAGATTGGCTTTACCTGCAAACCAGTGACCATTTTTACTATATGTCTACCAAACATTTTTCTGATGGAGCGATACATAGTTATTTCAGTCCGTATGATACCCCTTATGATGCATTCAGTAATTATATGAATGTGTTGGGGGATTTTATTGACCGCGTGAATGCACAGTTTCCATCATCCATAGATAATGAAGAGTTAAATGCATTATTAACCACGATAGATAATCAAGGAAAAGAAATCGAAATGCTACAAACAGAATTGCAGTATTTGAAAACTAAAAGAACTCTGCCGGCTTCCAGAACAAATAAAATAGAGTTGAATTGAGAGTTTAGAACAAAGAGAGAAGATTAACTTGTAATATTTAATAAAGGTATTATGACTTCAAAGATATTGAAGCAATAATAAATAGAACTTATTTTGATTATTTCATTCATAACTTCATAATTTCTTCAATTTCATAGAAGGTATTTTTTCTATAAAAATGTAGAAAAGATGTATTTGTATCAAAAAGAAATTGGATTTTTCTTCATTTTTCTGTAGATTTGTGAGTCTCATATTACTTAAGGGCTATCTGTATTTATCCAAAAAAACCTTATTTTGGCCTCAATAAGATTCCTATTCAAAAAGAAACTTCACCGGATGTCCTTTGGTATTTATTTCTAACCAAATGTCATTGTGAAATGTCATTTCTATTCTATTTGATAATGAAAAAGATGATTTCTTATTCGTTGCACAATTATTGTGCTATTCCTGAAATGTCTTCTGTCAGTGAAGATATTAAGAAAAATATTGAAGTAGTTGGCAGGGTGTTACCTTTCAAGACCAATAATTATGTGGTTGAAGAATTAATTGATTGGAATCAGGTGGAAACCGATCCGATTTTTACTTTAAATTTTCCCAGGAAGGAAATGTTGAAGAAAAAGTATTACGATGTTGTTTCTAAACTTTTAGAGCAGAATGCAGATAAATCTGTGATTGATCGAAAGATACAAGAAATTCGCTTGTCATTGAACCCAAATCCGGCAGGCCAGGAACACAATGTACCTTATTTAGGTGAAATCAAGCTGAAGGGGATACAACACAAATATCCTGAAACAGTATTGTTTTTTCCAAGTCAAGGACAAACTTGCCATGCTTATTGCACATTTTGTTTTCGCTGGCCTCAGTTTTCCGGAATGAGTGGACTTAAATTTGCCATGAAAGAAGCGGATTTACTTTTAAAATATCTTCGTGTACACAAAGAAGTAACCGATATTTTGTTTACCGGAGGAGATCCGATGGTAATGAGTGCCGCTGTATTGGAAGGTTACATAGAGCCATTGCTTCATCCTGAATTTGATCATATCCATTCGATTCGTATAGGGACAAAATCTCTTTCGTATTGGCCTTACCGGTATTTTTCTGATGAAGATAGCGATGATATGATCCGGTTGTTTGAGAAAATTACGGCTAGTGGTAAAAATCTTTCTATCCAAGCACATTTCAATCATCCGGTAGAACTTTCTACAGAAGCTGTAAAAAGAGCTATAAAAAGGATTCTTGGTACGGGAGCCCAAATACGGACTCAATCGCCTCTGTTGAATCACATTAATGACAAACCGGAACTCTGGTCGGAAATGTGGCGAAAACAGGTTGATCTTGGATGCATTCCTTATTATATGTTCATTGCCCGTGATACAGGAGCTAAAGAGTATTTTGAAATTCCATTGGAAAAATGTTGGCAAATATTTCGTAGGGCTTACCGGAAAGTAAGTGGACTTTGTCGTACAGTACGTGGACCGAGTATGAGTGATCATGCGGGAAAAATACAAGTGTTGGGGGTACAGGAAATAAAAGGGGAAAAAGTATTTGTGCTTCGTTTTATTCAGGGAAGGAATCCTCAATGGGTACATATTCCGTTCTTTGCCGGATATGATCCGAAAGCAACATGGTTCAACCAATTGAAGCCAGCCTTTGGTAAGGAAAAATTCTTTTTTGAGGAACAACCGTATAATTCTTATATTACTAAACCATTCTTATTTGAATAAGGTTTTCTATATTTGTCATGAAAACAAAAACTAAATAATCAATATGAGGATCTTAATTTCAATAATGATATGGATATTTGCTTGTCAACAGCTATCCATTGCCCAGTCTACATTGAATGTGGCACAGGGAAAATCAGTAACAGTTAGTTCTGTCAATCCACGTTATCCCGAGTCGTTAATTCTTGATGGAGGTATCTCCAAATCATCTACATGGATACCTTTGGATAATGCCCGCCCTCCTCATTGGGTGGAGATCAATCTGGAAAAATATTATGACATTGAGCGTATTGTTTTCTACAATGGTATTCCGGAAGATGACATGACTGCCCGTGAGAAGGAAAAAGCAGCAGGATTTTATTGCGTTAAGAATTTGAAATTTCAATATTGGGACGATGCTAACTGGACGGATTTTCCTAATACCGAACTTACAGAAAATCGGAAATCTATTTTATCATTTGATTTTTCTCCACGAATCACAGCATACAAAATAAGACTTATAGCGACTGACGGAGAACCTATTCGAGTTATAGATATCCAGGTGTTCGGTAAAGAAAATCCGAATCTGATATTGAGCAAAACTGATATGAAGGCATCAGCCTCTATTGTAAAAGATAAGACAAATCAGGCTTTTGTGAAAATTTCTGATAAAAAAACAGGAAAGACATTTAAATATGTAGGTTATAATCAAGGTTATTTTATGCCGGGAAGTAACGCTACGGCTTGGGTTGAATATTCCGGAGTTAATTCTGTACGTCTTTGGGCATCTTTGAGTGAATATGTTCCTGTAAATAGCCTTGAACTTTCTCCTCAGGTAAATGATCTGGCTGCATTCGAAGAACTAAAGAAAGAAGTCCGCCGGGATCCAGAAACAAATCCTTATATCCGATGGGAAGTAATTCGTAAGAAAGCCGGTAATCGAATGCCTTCGACCAACACGATGGTATTAGATTATGCCTTAACCGAAATGAAAAAAAGAAATGTTGATGTACTGATGCAGATCAATTCTACTGATTTCAATAATGAATGGAGCAATAAATGGCAACAATGGCTTAGGTTTTATGCTTTAGCATTTCATACGGCAAAAGTTGGAGATGTTCAATTGTTCGCTATGCAAAATGAACCTAATCATGCTCTTTCCCACATGAAACTTGATCAGTACTGCCATGCCCTTAAAATTACGTCTGATGCAGCACGCTGTGCTATTGAAGATGTAAACAAACTATATAATAAAAATCTAAAAGTCCGTTTTGTAAGTCCTGTTACCGCTGGAACAAATACTAATTGGTGGGCAACCGTTATTGCAAGTGTCAGGACAGATTATCGCGGAAATCCGATCGACTATAATTTATTGGATATTTTTTCTACTCATTCTTATAATTTACCTGCTGTGGGATATACAGATAAAGTAAATGGTATCAGGAATTTGTTGGTAGAGAATCATCCCAAACATGAGAATTTTCCCATTGTTTTTACTGAAATTGGGCGATGGATGAATGCGTACCTGATTGACAGGGAAGAAACAATGGATTCTCCTTCTTTATTCACTGAATGGGCTGGAATATATGCCAATAATATGAATAACGGAGCTTATGGAATGTGGGCATTCAAAATGGCGAATACAATTAGTAGTACTTATCCGAGGGGTATCAAATCCGGGCACCATTATACATGGAAAGGGACCCGGTTTATCGAAGATTCTCAGGAAAACCTGGCTCTCAATAAGCCGGTAAAAGCCAGCGGAGAAAGTAAAGATTATCCTGCTTCTAATGTGACGGATGGAAATAAATCGGATGCATCTTCCTGGACATTTTTTTCTGATAACGACAAATGGTTGGAAATTGATCTGCAAAAGCCGACAGAGTTAGGTGGAGCCGTAGTATATACCGGTTCTTCATCCGGAGTCTATACAGCTCCTGACCGGGCTAAAACTTACCGTTTACAAAGTTGGGATGGAAAACAATGGGCTGATATAGGAGGAGCCTCCGAAGATAAATCTAAATATGCACAAGTATTATGGAAATTTAAGAAAAGTGTTACAACCAACAAGGTCCGATTGTTCATTGAGGATGAAGGTTCCGTAAAAATCAGGGAAATCAAACTTTTTAATCCTCAATTCATGAAAAATGCTCAACCATCGTATGATATTAGTGGTATACAGCGTACCGGAGAGGTGGTTAGATTGTTTGCTAAGGGCTTTAAAAATGAGAAAGATCTTTTAGAAACAACGATTTCTGTTGAAGATCCGGATGTAAATATCAACACTTGCATTGATAAAGAAACCAATTCTTGCTACATCTGGTTGGTAAACCGTAATAATTTTGATTATCAACTGGATTTGGATTTATCATCTTTGCCATTGAATTCTTCGTCTAAATTATTCATCGAAGAAGTTAGTGGTAACTATTATGGAGAGTTGGTTGATATTAAAACAATAGGTAATTCAAAAAAAGTCAGTTATGTACTACCTCCTCAAAGTGTACAATTGATTTCCATTCCTCTGAATAATTTGAAATTGAAAGAATTTGATGCTGTGGCAACAACTACAATCAAGGGAGGAAACGATTCCGGAAAGAATTTTTCAGATCAGAATATGCTTGGTATTGCTTTGGATTCAAGGGATTTCTCAAAGAATGAAGTTTCATATATACAGTTTGATTTGGGAAAGCAAAATAAGATAACTTCGGATAAAGCTGTTTTTAGTATTTATGGATATAATGTAACCGATGCTATTCCTTATCGTTTCCATGTTTATGTTATTCCTGATTGGGAGTGGAGTGGGAAACAACTAACTTGGAATAATGCAGCATGTATTGCTAAAAATGAAACCTGGATGCAAGAAGTTGGTTCTAAAGCTTTTATTGCCGGAGAATTGGTATTTACCAATCAGCCCAAACGACATGAATTGGATGTTACCGAATTATTACAACGGTATCCATCTGATACTTATACTTTTGTCCTGATCAGGGAAGCTCGTGAATTAGGAGATGATTATGATAAAGGAAAAAAATGTGTGGTTTATTCCAACAAAGATATTTCAAGGAAACCGCAACTTAAATTATTCTAAAATTCAGGTTCACCGAAAAAGTATCCAAAAGACAAGAGGCTGATCATTTTTTGACCAGCCTCTTTTATATACTCGTAATACAATTTACTGTCCGCAGCAGTTTTTGTATTTTTTTCCGCTTCCACAAGGACAGGGATCATTTCTTCCTACTCTTTTTTCCACGCGAATCGGTTCAGTACGGCGTTGTTGTGGACCTACAGGAGGCATTCCCGGTTGTTGGGGTTGTCCGCTTGCGACATCATCTTTTTGTGTGCGATACTTACTGTAATCTGTTTTAGTTTCAGGAGCAGCCTGGCGCACGTTTTGAGGATCTCTTACCGGAATTTGTCCACGCATTAGGATAGCGACAGATTTTTTATTCATATCTTCCACCATTCCTTTGAACAGATTGAAAGATTCCAATTTGTAGATCAAAAGCGGATCTTTGTTTTCGTAGCTGGCATTTTGCACTGAATGCCGCAAATCATCCATTTCCCTAAGATGTTCTTTCCATGATTCGTCGATGGTGTGTAGTAAAATGGATTTTTCGAATGTTTGAACAATTTCCTTACAATCTGTTTCGTATGCTTTTTTCAAATCACAAGACAAGTTGTACACACGTTTTCCATCAGATATAGGAATTAAAATCTTCTCGTATTTATTTCCTTGATTTTCATAAACGTCTTTGATGACTGGTAGGGCGGTTTGCGCCATCCTGTCCATTTTTCGTTTGAAATTATCTAAAGCTGTATTGAAGACATCTTCTATTAAATCATCTGTTTTAATGGATCTGAATTTTTCTGTATCTACAGGAGAATCTATGGCGAAAGTTGTAAACAAATCCATCTTGAACCCTTCAAAATCGTTGTTTTGTATGTGTTGTTCCACGATAGATGCCGAAGTATCATACAACATATTAACTACATCCAATCCGATCCGTTCTCCCATTAAGGCGTGTTTACGACGAGAATAAACTACTTCCCGTTGAGAATTCATTACGTCATCGTATTCCAGTAAACGTTTCCTGATTCCGAAGTTGTTTTCTTCCACTTTCTTTTGAGCGCGTTCTACTGATTTATTTAACATGCTGTGTTCCAATACTTCGTCATCCTTGAAACCCAACTTATCCATCCAACTGGATATTTTATCGGTGGCGAATAAACGCATCAATTCGTCTTCCAAAGAAACGAAAAAGATGGAAGAACCTGGATCTCCCTGACGTCCGGAACGTCCTCTTAACTGACGGTCTACGCGGCGCGATTCATGCCTTTCCGTACCAACAATAGCTAATCCTCCGGCTGCTTTCACTTCAGGAGAAAGTTTAATGTCAGTACCTCGTCCTGCCATGTTGGTGGCAATGGTTACAGCTCCGGTTTGCCCTGCTTGAGCTACAATTTCCGCTTCTTTCTGGTGTAATTTGGCATTCAGAACGTTGTGCTTAATTTTTCTCATATTAAGCATCCTGCTGAGTAATTCCGAATATTCTACAGAAGTAGTACCAACCAGAACAGGACGACCTGCTTCTACAAGTCTTGTAATTTCTTCAATTACTGCATTGTATTTAGCTCGTTGTGTTTTGTAAATATGGTCATTCATGTCTATCCGGGAGATTGGACGATTGGTAGGTATCACTACTACATCTAATTTGTAGATATCCCAAAATTCTCCGGCTTCTGTTTCTGCCGTACCAGTCATCCCCGCTAATTTGTGATACATGCGGAAATAATTTTGTAGTGTGATGGTGGCGAAAGTTTGTGTAGCAGCTTCTACCGTAACACGTTCTTTAGCTTCTATAGCTTGGTGGAGTCCGTCAGAATAACGCCGTCCTTCCATAATACGTCCGGTTTGCTCATCAACGATTTTTACTTTGTTGTCGATAACAACGTATTCATCATCTTTTTCAAAAAGACAGTAAGCTTTTAGTAATTGATTAATGGTGTGAACACGTTCCGATTTAATGGCATAGTTTTGCATTAATTCGTCTTTTTTTGCCTGTTTTTCTTCTGATGAAAGTTTGCCGTTTTCGAGTTCTGCTAATTGAGCGGCAATATCAGGTAGTACAAAAAATTCCGGATCATCTGAATCTCCGGTTAATAAATCTATTCCTTTATCTGTTAAATCGATGGAATTGTTTTTTTCGTCAATCACAAAAAACAAAGGATCGGTGATAATATGCATTTCCTTATTTTGTTGCTGCATATAAAATTCTTCCGTTTTTAGCATGGCTGATTTGACCCCATGTTCACTAAGGAATTTAATCAACGGTTTGTATTTGGGCATCCCTTTATATGACCGGTATAACAAAACACTTCCTTCTTCTTGAACTTTAGGGTCATCAGAAGATATTTTTTGTTTGGCTTCCAATAATAACTTGTTGCATAAGCTTTTTTGTACGTTGACAATATTTTCCACTTTGGAACGGAATTGTTCAAAAAGTTGGTCTTCTCCTTTTGGAACAGGCCCCGAAATAATTAATGGGGTACGGGCATCGTCAATCAATACCGAGTCAACCTCATCCACAATGGCGTAATTATGTTTGCGTTGTACCAAATCGTTGGGACTAACAGCCATGTTGTCACGCAAATAATCGAATCCAAATTCATTGTTAGTACCGAAAGTGATATCTGCTTCATAAGCCATCCGGCGTTCGTCAGAGTTAGGTTGATGTTTATCTATACAATCTACGGAAAGCCCGTGGAACATGTACAAAGGTCCCATCCATTCTGAGTCACGTTTAGACAAGTAATCGTTTACAGTTACTATGTGTACTCCGTTTCCTGTAAGTGCATTGAGGAAAACCGGCAAGGTAGCTACAAGCGTTTTTCCTTCTCCGGTAGCCATTTCTGCGATTTTACCCTTGTGTAATACTGCTCCTCCGAATAATTGAACATCGTAGTGAATCATATCCCAAGTGATTTCATTTCCTCCGGCTTTCCAGTGATTCAGGTAAATAGCTTTATCTCCTTCAATACTTACAAAATCATGTTTAACAGCTAATTTCCGGTCAAAATCAGTTGCCGTTACAATGATTTGTTCGTTTTCTTTGAATCTTTTTGCTGTATCTTTGACGATGGCAAATGTTTCGGGTAGGACTTCCTCTAAAACTTTCTCATATTTTTCGAGGATTTCTTTTTCTATATGGTCGATTTCATTCCATATTTTTTCCCGTTGTTCGAGTTCTATACTTTCTATTTCGGCTCTTAGAGAACTTACTTTGTTTTTTTCTTCCGCTACATAATCTTGAATCCGTTGCCTGATTTCGTCTGTTTTGGTTCTCAGCTCGTCGTTACTCAGGTCTTTGATTGTTTCGTATGCCTCGTTGACTTTGGCAATATAAGGTGCAAATTCTTTGGAATCGCGTTGTGCTTTATTGCCGAATAATTTTGATAAAATATCATTGAATCCCATGTCTTCTTAATTACTTAATTATTTATGTTATAAAAAACTTCTCACTTCAAACTTCATGGAAGAATAAATTCTTCCAATGGAAGTTCTTTGGCCGCATTGGGAGGCCTGATTCTTAATACATGTGTGATTGTTGGGGCTATTTGAGTAGCTTTTACCGGACTGCTGATGATTTGGGGTTTTACATTATGTCCGAAAAAAATAAGGGGAGAAATGATCGGATTGCTTCTTAGTTGTTTGTTTTGAGAAGAATCTTGTTCATTTGATAATATCCAGCCCGGTTGGAGTTCTAAAATAATATCTCCAGTGATAGATTTATATGATCCATTTCTGAAACGAGCTACATTTTCATTCCAGTTTCCGTATAGAGTTTCAGTTAATGTGGCAACATCCTGTACTCCACTGAATTGAATGGTAAATTCAGCTGCTTTTCGTTGTATTTCTCCCAGAGGAATTTGCTTGTCTTCTATCAATTTATGATTGAGGAATATTTGATTTTGATAGAATCCTAATACCCAATTCCCTTGTCCATAAACTGACATTAAGTACATATTAAGCAAAGCGGTGCATCTTTCCGGATAAAATTTTCCGGCAGGAGGTAACACATCCTTATTGATTTCTCCTTGTTCAAAATAACCTGTTGAGGATATATATACCAGGGTATTTTTTAATCCCACATGTTTTTCGGCCAAAGACAATAATTCTTCTATTTCTTTATCCAAGCGATAATATGTATCCTGTATTTCGTAAGAAAATTCTTTGTTGGTAGCGTCTTTATAATTTCCTGCATAATATGTCAGCAATAGCATGCTTGGGTACGTCCTTGTACCGAAGTCAGCGTATTGGAAAAAACGTCCAGCTAATTTTGTAACCTCTTTGTTAACTAACGGGCTGGTTTTGAATTGCAGGTATTTATCTTTGGAGAAAAATGTATAATGAAAAGTATTAATTCCTTGTGTATATGGAAAAGCGCCATATGTATTTGATGCCGGTTGCCAAGAGGATTGATCTATGGTATATGCGAGAGATTCGGTTGAATTATATCTTTCTACATACCAGGGAATGTCTTTATAATAGGTAGAAGTTGCCCATTTTCCATTGTAATTTTCAATCCAGAAAGCAGCATTTGCAGCATGTCCTCCGGAAATAATGGCTTGTTCGGCTTCCGGTGCTATTGCAAAAACTAAGCTTCTTCCTCCGGATGCAACTTTGAGTTCATCGGCAATTGTAGAACTCATCAAGTTTTTAGGAGAAAAGGTTTCAGAAGTATAATTTCCCAGAAATTCGGGATCATATAAAATAGAGACTTCCCGCTGTTTGTCCCAATCAAATTTTTTATTTCCCGTAATACCGTGATAATATGGATTAGTCCCGGTGAAAATTGTTGCGAATGAAGATGCAGATGATATTTCCGGATAATCATATTTCACTTGCCGGTATACCGCTCCTTCATTTAATAAGCGTTTAAAACCTTTATTTCCAAATGATTGCAAACAATATTGTAGATAATCCCCTCGTAATTGATCAATTGTGATGCCGATAATCAGTTTGGGAGCTTGTATTTGCTCTTGTGTTTGTGCTTGCGGAGAGGTAATACTCAATACTGACAACAAAGAAGCCGCCAGCTTTTTCCAGGAAATTTTTATTTGATATTTATGTTGTTGCACGTTTCTTTAGTTCGCTTAAAATATTGAATCCCGACCTGATCCAAATACAGGAAGCCATAATGATAGCCGCTCCGGGAATATCTTGCGGTAAAATGAAGCAAATAGTCATGAATACCGACAAAACTGCAAAGTTAATCAAATGATACCAATATGTAAACTTTCTGCAAAAATTTATACCAAAAAGAATGGCTCCTATCAAATGCAAGGGATGAAGCCAAATGATATTATAATTCGGAAAAGTACAGGGATGTGTGGAAATAAAACAAATGAATGATACAATACATCCTGCAATACCGGCCACAGAAAAAAGTATAATATCAATTCCCTTGTATAACCTGTTTTTTCTGAATCCGTAATAAGTAAAACCGGCAATTATCAGCAATAAAATGATGGAAGCCGTTACAGGAGAAAAAAGAAACATATTCTTTTTCGGTATTATCTCTTCACTTTCTTCTAAAATGGTCTTTCTTGATTTTACCAATGGGTATGAAACGGAATCATTTGATATCTTGGCACTATCAAAAGCATTCATTAACTTTACAGGTAAAAACATTTCCGTACGGGCTCCAATAATACTGTCAGCTCCGCTTCCAATGACCAGATCGATTCCAAATTTGAGCCACGGATAAGGTTGAGTACACTGATGCACTAATTTCCTTAAAGTGGTCTTCTCTTTTTGTTCCGGATATTGGATGTGCATTCCGGATATATTTTCTATGATATCTCTTGGACGGGTGGTGCAGTTGTCAAAGAAATAATTGTACCTGTATTTTCTGTTTTCAGGTAAAGCATTGTTGTTTAGAAAGTCGAAAATTGATTGTTTTTCTTCACCTGAAAGATTTAGTATTTGTTCTTCAATGCGTGCATTGTCTATTGCATAATCAGATATGAAGTGGTCATAGCGTTGGATTCCTAAAATATAATCTGTTTCTCCTTTGACAAATTTGTAAATAAAATGAGGTTGGGAGGAATCAAAATATCCGTAATTATATACGGCATCCAAATGTAGAGAATCGCTTTTGATGCGAATGGCAGTATGCCCGAAAATGGCGTAAACAGCTTTATCCCGTGGGTAAACCGTTAATAAGCTAACTACAGCATTGTTATCCAAAGGTAATATTTGAGAAAATGGCGTTTGTGTAAAAATAAAAGAAAGCATGAAGAATATGCCGCATTTCTTTTTTATTGCAGATAGGTATTTTTTCATATGGATGGTTTTCTTATTTTTTCTTCCCAGTACACCCACAAAATGAAGATAATTCCATAATAAAGGTACCTGAAAAGCCCTTCATGTAGGAAGTCAAACCATTCTGCATGATGGCGGGTTAAAAATAATATCAAAGATATACGTAATATATTATATACCCAGAGGATAAGTGCTCCTAAAGGGATGTACCATAGTTTTTTTTTCCATGGACCTGGATATAACAGCATAATTGATAAAAATATATATAATTGTTTGACTCCTGTGCATCCCCAAATGACGCTTAATTTGATCTTGGCATCCCAAAAATACAATCTTACATCATATAAAAAAAAGTTATCTGTACCCGGGAATAGAGAACAAAACCTGTAAATTTGTTTTGCCGTCCACTGAGATAAACAATAGAACTGAGAAGTTAAATCAATACCAAAAATAGCAATCCTTTGGTCTTTTACATCTGCATCTACCGCCCATTTCCAGAGAAAGTGAGTGGTGAAAAGAATAACAAGGAAATATATAATCCCTTTGTATTGCTTAAATAAAACGATCAGCCTATCTATATACTTTTTCATTTTTCAAGGCGCAAAGTTAGTATGTTTTTCAATATTTTACCGTACATTTGCATCGTTTTTACGGAAAAAATAAATGAACATAGTTATAGATCAGGGAAATACATCTTCAAAAGTAGCTTTGTTTGACAAGGATAAATTGATGATATCATTTATTTTTAAGCCGTTAAAAGAAAGCCACATTACAAAAATACTTCACCAATATTCTCCTCGTTATGGGATTTTGAGTTCTGTGACGGAAATAGATAAATCTATTGTTGCTATTTTAGAAGAATATTTGGAAAGGTTTATTGTTTTGGATGAGTTTGTTCCATTGCCTGTGCAGGTAATGTATACTACTCCGGATACTTTAGGTAAAGACAGGATTGCTTCTGTTGTAGCAGCTTATGCTGAGCAGCCTGGTAAGAATGTTTTAATTATTGACGCAGGTACAGCTATTACTTATGATTTTTTGGAAGCCGAAGGTAGATATTTAGGTGGAAATATATCTCCGGGAATGACTACTCGTTTCAAATCGTTAAAAACATTTACCAAACGGTTGCCTTTGTATGATGAATTGGGTGATCTTCCGGATATTGGATACAGTACCGAAACAGCTATCCGGTTGGGAGTCGTTAAAGGAATTATTTATGAAATGGATGCTTATATAAACGAATATAAGTTAAAGTATCCGGGGCTTTTGGTTTTTTTAACAGGAGGACATTCATTTTATTTTGAAACAAAGTTAAAAAATTCCACCTTTGCGGATGTAAATTTGGTATTGAAAGGATTAAACAGAATATTGAATTATAATGTCAAAAACTAAGTACATTTTGTTGTTCGTTGCAATCTTGGGATTGCAATTTTCTCTCCAGGCTCAGGGAAATAGTACTAATTCTCCCTATTCCCGTTATGGATACGGAATATTAGAAGACCAATCTTCTGCTGCCGGACATGCTATGGGAGGTTTGGGTTATGGCTTGAGGAAGTCAAATATGATTAATCCGATGAATCCGGCTTCATATTCTGCTGTGGATTCGCTTACATTCCTTTTCGATATGGGAGCGGATTTTCAAATAGTTAAAATGAAAGAAGGAGTCAATAAGCAAAAAGATTTTAATGGAAATATTAAAAATATCAACTTATTGTTTCCTTTAGGGAAAGGATTTGCATTCAGCGCCGGATTTTTACCGGTTACAAGTGTGGGGTATGAATATGGAGAAATCCAGTCTTATGGACAAAATAGTTATTCTGGAAGCGGTGGTTTCACGGAAGTATATGGAGGGGTAGCTTATAAATATAGGAGCTTTTCTTTGGGTGTCAATCTGGGCTATTTATTTGGTGATATAGAACATTACACTTATACGCAAACAGCAGCAAGTTACAATCCTTACCGAGATTCTATTATAATACGTTCTCATGATTTTGCGTATAATTTTGGTGTACAGCAAATATTTTCTCTTGAAAATAATAAGAAATTGATTTTAGGTGCTTCTTATAGTCCTAAGCTAAAAATGACCGCTAAAGGAACGGAATCTCAATGGATTGGTGGTCAACAAATAAGAAAATCTGTAACTTCGGATAATGAATTCGATATGGCTCAAAAAATTGGAGTTGGAGCCAGTTTGAGCGATGAGAAATTACTTGTCGGAGCAGATTTTTTATGGGAAAATTGGGCAGATGCGAAAATGAATGGAGTGACAGATACTTTGAATAACCGTATCAGGGTTTCAGCCGGAGCAGAATTTACTCCCAATGCTCGTAACCGTAATTTTTTTAATCGTGTCAATTACCGGATAGGGGGATATTATTCTAATTCATATATAACAACTGAAGCCGGAGGAAAATATAATGAATTTGGCATCAGTGTGGGGCTTGGATTGCCGATATATAACAAATCGGTTTTACACCTTTCTTTTGATTATGTGAATGTAAATCCTACCATATCAGGAGGTTTGACTGAAAATTATTTTAAAATAACACTCAACTATACATTTAATGAAACTTGGTTCAGAAAATGGAAGTTGCATTAAGCATATCTTCAGGTTCAGAAAAACGCTGTTTGTTTGTTCTGTTTTTATTCTTTTAGCAAGCGCATGTGGAAAAGATAAAACAGAAATGGTGGGGCTTAAGTTCGATCCGGAAACAACTCCGGTAGTTCATACGGAAGGGGTTGCCACTTTGATATCAGATTCCGGAATTACCCGTTACCGGATGCAAACTAAGGTTTGGGATGTTTACTCGAAAGCAAAAGAACCTTTCTGGCGTTTTCCGGAAAAGATATATATGGAGCGTTTCGATACTCTGTTTAATGTAGAAGGTAGCATAGAAGCTGATACCGCCTATTATTTTATGCGAAAAAAAATCTGGAAATTGATTGGAAATGTGAAGGTACTCAATTTGGAAGGTGAAACTTTTGAAACCAGTGAGTTGTATTGGGAGCAAAGAAGAGGAGAATTTTATACAGATAAATTTGTCCGGGTGCTACGAAAAGATGAAGAAATTACAGGAATAGGATTTCGTTCTAATCAGGAAATGACTGATTTTAGTTTTTATAAATCCGGAGTACTTCTGAATGTGAAAGAAGATAATTCAAATGATACTATTCCATAAATGAATATGTTGTTGATTTGCATATTGCTCAGTTTTCTTTTTTCTGCAATTTTTTATGCTGCGGAAGAAGCTTTTGAGTCTTTTAGTAAATTGAGATTTGAATTAGATAGAAAACAAAAGAATTTGATTTATTTTATTCTCGGCCGTTTTTATAAACGTCCGGGATTATTTTTGATGACTCTTCGTTTAGGAAAAATCATCACATTAGTGCTCTTTTTAATGTGCATGATTGAAGTGACAGAAACATCTTTACATTTGTCTCGAGATTCGGATATAGGTGTTTTGTTGTTGGAATCTTTGTTCATGTTATTGTTGATCCTATTTGGAATCATGTTTATTCCGCAGTCTATCGGAAAAGCAAATCCTTACTTTTCTTTAATTATTTTGGCAATACCCTTGTATATCATTTATGTGCTTTTGTTGCCATTTTCTTTGCTTTCCATGTTTATTTTCCGTTTGCTATCATTTGTTTTTGGCTTGAAAGATGTGCAATTAAATGAGAGAAAAACAGGAAAGGAAGATTTGGATAGTTTTATACAAAGTACTATTGAACAAGCTTCTGAGAATACAGAATTGGAAACAGAAGTGAAGATTTTCCAGAACGCATTGGATTTTTCACGTATCCGGTTAAAAGATTGTATGATTCCACGGACGGAAATAGTAGCCTTGGATATTCAGGTTTCAAAACGAGAATTGTTGTCTAAATTTATTGAAACTGGATTGTCCAAAATATTGATATACAGTGAAAATATTGATGATATTACAGGTTATATTCATTCAACCGAAATGTTTGCCGGCTCTGATGAATGGAAAGAAAAAATAAAACCGGTTTCAATAGTTCCGGAAACAATGGCAGCAAATAAGCTGATGAAGGTTTTGATGCAGGAAAAAAGATCTATTGCTGTAGTGGTAGATGAATTTGGAGGAATATCTGGCATTGTTACATTAGAAGATTTGGTAGAAGAGATTTTTGGAGATTTTGAAGACGAACATGATGTAAATTCGTATGTAGCACAGAAAAAATCTGATACGGAATATATTTTTTCCGGTAGAATGGAAATCGATAAAGTTAATGAATTATTTGATTTGGAATTGCCTGAATCAGATAATTATCAGACAGTTGCAGGACTTATATTACATGTTTGTCAAAAGTTTCCACAGCCGAATGAAATTATTCATGTTGGAGATTTTTCATTCATTGTCATTAAGAAGACGTCCACCAAAATAGAACTTGTGAGAATGAAAATTGTCAAAAAATAAAAAAAGTGGAAAAGAAATGATGTTTTGTGCGTATTTCTCAGTATCTTCGTGCGCAAAATTTTGAAAAAAATAATAAAAACAATAAAATACTTAAAATAGATGGCAACATTACAAAAAATCAGAAACAAAGCCGGATTACTTGTAGGAATAGTGGGTGTGGCGTTGTTTGCATTTGTTATCGGAGATGGTTTGCGTTCAGGATCCACCTTTTTCAGGCAAACGAAAGAAACTGTTATGGTAGTCGACGGTCAATCGGTTAACATCAATGATTATGTAAAACGTTTAAGTGAATTGACTGATATCTATTCTATGCAATCTAATGGTACTAATTTGCCGGAAGAAAGACAAGCCCAACTGAGAAATGAAGTTTTTGAAAATTTTGTGCGTGAAATGTTAATTAACGAAGAAGCAGACAAAGTAGGCTTTTCCGTAACATCAGATGAAGTATTCGATATGATTCAAGGAGAACATGTCTCTCCGATGATTCAACAAATGACGATGTTCCAAAATGAACAGGGGCAATTTGACAGAGCGGCTTTGATGAGGTTCCTTCAAATCATAGAGACGCAAGATTTTTCTAATTTTTCTGAACAAGAACGTATACAAATAGATAATAGCAGAAAATATTGGTTGTTCCTGGAAAAAAATCTTCAACAACAAAGAATGGAAGAAAAGTTTTCTAATATTATCTCTAAAATTATAGTAGCTAATCCTTTAGATGTAAAGGCGGAATTTGAAGATAATCGTGTGAGTGTTGACATAGATTATATTCAAAAGAGTTATGCTTCTATTCCAGATAGTTTGGTGGTTGTGAGTGATTCTGAAATTAAAAAGTTGTATGATAAACGTAAAGAGTTATATAAACAAGAACCGGCTGTAGAACTTAAATATATCGAAGTAAAAGTAGAACCTTCTGATGCTGATTATGCTGAAGTTGAAAGAGCTATTGAAAAATTGAAACCGGAAATGCTCTCAGGACAAGATGTTTTTGAGGTGGTTAATGAAAGTTCAGATGTGCAATTATATGATGCATATGCTTCTGCTGCATTTTTATCTGCTGATGCAAAAAAATTCGTAGAGGAAGCACAAATAGGAGATGTGAAAGGTCCAGTGCTAATTGGAAATACTTACCATATTTTCAAATATTTGGGTAAAATGATTGCTCCAGACTCTGTCCATGTAAATGAAATAACTATGCCCATGCTTGCAGAAAAGGAATTGAAGCATTTAACTGATAGTTTGGTAGGTGTTGTAAAAAACGGAAAGCCATTTGCAGAATTAGCTTCAGAACTTATGGGCGGACGTTCTAACGGAGATTTAGGATGGTTGACCGATGAAATGGCATTGCGTCGTTTCGATAATGTATTCAGAAATGCCATTTATGATGCAAAAGTAAATGATGTATTTGTTCTTAAAACTTCACGAGGAACAACTCATATAGTACAAGTTACCGAGAAAACAACTCCTGTTGCTAAATATAAAGTAGCTGATTTGGCTATGGAAGTGAATCCAAGTAATACTACCACAACCAATGCATTTACAAAATTAAATCAATATGTGCTTAAGAATAATACATTAAGCAAATTTGAATCGGAAGCTTCTTCTGAAGGATACTTATGTCAACGTATTACATTAGATCCGAATGAGCAAATGTTTGCTAATATTCCTTCTACCCGTTCTTTGGTACAATGGGCATTTAAACATAAAAAAGGAGAAATTTCTGATGTAACTGAATGCGACGGTTATAAATATGTGGTTGCAATGGTTGACAATAAGTTAGAAAAAGGTTATAGACCTGCCAGTTCCGTATCCGAATATTTAAAACAAGAATTGATCAGAGACAAAAAAGCGGAAAAAATCATTGCTGATATCCAAGCAAAAAATTGTACATCTTTAGAAGCATGTGGAACCACATTGGATCTTCCGGTACAATCTGTTAAATTCTTGAATTTCGGAACAAATCGTATCACAGGTATCGGTACGGAACCTGTTTTGAATGCAGTTGCTCCTTTGTCTGAAGTAAATAAAATGAGTAAACCGGTAAAAGGTAATCTGGGAGTTTATATTTTCAAGGTAACCGACAAACATGAAAGTAATACGGAATTTAACTTGGAAAGACAAAAACAAATGATGGATTCTCAAAATGCTTATCGTTACATGTATCAATCTGTAAGGGCTTTACGGGATAATGCAAATGTAGAAGATTATAGAATCAGGTTTTATTGATCAAAGATAAATATTTAGGATGGGTTGATTACACTTGAAATATTTGTGTGTCAACCCATTTTTGTTTTAAATCTTGAATTTCAAATATGAAACATCCTCTTCTCGGACAAACATTAGAAGAATTGAAATCCATTGTCATTGCATTGGGAATGCCTTCTTATGTGGCCAAACAAATATCAGATTGGTTGTACAAAAAGAAGATAAAGTCTGTAGAAGAAATGACTAATCTTTCTGTTGTTAACAGACAGAAACTTTCGGAAATTTATGAAGTCGGATGTATGGCTCCGGTAGAATCTCAAATGTCTACCGATGGTACTATCAAATATCTTTTTCCTGTATCAAATAATAAATATGTAGAAACGGTTTATATTCCAGAGGAAGATCGCGCAACCCTTTGCGTTTCATCTCAAATAGGTTGCAAAATGAATTGTTTGTTTTGTATGACAGGCAAACAGGGATTTTCAGGGAATCTTACTCCGGTTGAAATATTGAATCAAATACAATCCCTTTCTCAACTGGAAAAGTTGACAAATATCGTTTTTATGGGGATGGGAGAACCTATGGATAATGTTGAAAATCTACTCAAAGTCTTGGAGATTTTAACTGCCGATTACGGATATGCTTGGAGCCCCAAAAGGATAACGGTTTCCACTATTGGAATAATTCCCGGTTTGAAGTCGTTTTTGGAAAGAAGCAAATGTCATCTGGCAATTAGCCTGCATTCACCTTTTCATGAAGAACGTTTGAAGTTAATGCCAATTGAAAAGATATATCCTTTAAGTGAGATTCTTCAATTAATCAGGGAATATGATTTTTCTCATCAAAGGCGTGTTTCATTTGAATATATCATGTTTAACGGATTGAATGACAAACTTTCTCATGCTCGTGAATTGGTTAAATTACTTTCCGGTGTTCCTTGCCGAGTAAATTTAATTAAGTATCATGCAATTCCGGCAGTAAATCTGTTGTCTTCAGACGAAAAGAAAATGTTAATTTTTAGGGATTTTCTGACTTCTAAAGGAATTATTTGTACAATCAGAACTTCTCGAGGAGAAGATATTCTTGCTGCCTGTGGGATGCTTTCTACAAAAAAGAATTGAAATCTTTTACTTTATCAGGAGCTGATTGTATCAATTAAATTTTCTATTTTTTTAGTTATCTGTTGTTTCCCTCTGAATAAGATGTTACATTTGCATATTGGATATAAGAAACTCATAAGTTTAATATTAGGATAATAATCTGAATGGAAGAATATAAAGTGAAAATAGGAATTACGCATGGAGATATCAATGGGATAGGATATGAAGTTATTATAAAAACATTGTCCGATGCCCGGATATTGGAATTATGCACCCCCATTATTTACGGCTCTTCGAAAGTATTGGCATACCATCGTAAATTGATGGAATTAGAACCGGTTAATTTATCTATTATCAATCATGCTCAAGACGCCGGATCAAATAGGGTAAGTATCATTAATAGCGTAGATACCGATGT
The DNA here is from genome assembly GCA_031552425.1 of Bacteroidales bacterium. Taxonomy (GTDB): domain Bacteria; phylum Bacteroidota; class Bacteroidia; order Bacteroidales; family Azobacteroidaceae; genus JAISFI01. The sequence continues at coordinate 32,412 of JAVBMM010000085.1, forward strand.
GAAAGTTGATATATCTCAAGCTACACCGGAAGCGGGAGAAGCTTCTTTTAAAGCATTGGAAGATGCCGTACGTGATTTGAAAGAAGGACTTATTGATGTATTACTTACAGCTCCTATCAACAAAAATAATATACAAAGCGAAAATTTTACATTTCCCGGACATACCGAATATTTGGAACAATCTTGCGGAAACGGACAGAAGGCTTTGATGATTTTATTAAATGATGATCTTCGGGTAGCATTGGTGACAGGCCATGTCCCTCTTGCATCAGTTTCTTCTATGTTAACAGTTTCTGGTATTGTTGATAAATTGACTTTATTTAATCATACCTTGAAGCAGGATTTTGGAATCGTTCGTCCTCGTATAGCAGTATTATCGTTGAATCCTCATGCCGGAGAAGATGGCTTGTTGGGAAAAGAAGAGAATGATATTATTATTCCAGCTATTCAGGAAGCTGATAAACAAGGAGTTTTATGTTTTGGCCCTTTTGCTGCAGATGGATTTTTCGGTTCAGGAAGTTATTCCAAATATGATGGTATATTGGCTATGTATCACGATCAAGGCTTGATTCCTTTCAAGACTTTGGCTATGGAAAATGGAGTTAATTACACCGCTGGATTGCCAGTGATCCGTACTTCTCCCGCACATGGTACTGCATACGATATTGCAGGAAAAAATATAGCTTCGGAAGAATCTTTCAGAAATGCTTTGTACACTGCAATAGATGTGTACAGGAACAGGCGTTCTTCTCAAGAAGCTCAATCCAATCCGTTAAGGAAACAGTATTTTGAAAGGGGATCGGATAATGAAAAGCTAGATCTTTCTTCTGATGAATAAAATAATTATATAAGGAAAAATATTCCAATGCCTATGATTCAATCTATGACCGGTTATGGTAAAGCCATTGCTGAATTAAGTGATAAAAAAGTAACTATTGAGATAAAATCTTTGAACAGTAAACAGCTGGATTTGAATACCCGTATCCCTATGGTATACAGGGAGAAAGAAATAGAAATCAGAGCAGAATTGTTGCAAAAACTGGAGAGAGGAAAAGTTGATTTGAGCATTTTACTGGAAAATTTGGGAAAAAATACAACAACTCAAATTAATCAACCGATTTTTGAAAGTTATTTCCTGCAGATAAAAGAAGTTGCTGATAAATTACAGTTGGAATTGCCGTCCGACTGGTTTTCAGTTTTGCTGCGTTTGCCGGATGTTATAAAGGCAGAAATTTCCGTTTTGGATGAAAATGAATGGAAGCAAGTTTGGGAAGCTCTCTTGAAAGCGATAGATTCTTTGATTGATTTCCGTAAGCAGGAAGGGCAAATGCTGAAAATATATTTTGAAAACAAAATTAATAATATACAAGTTTTATTAGAGGAAGTTTCTCAATATGAAGGAGAACGGATAAAAAGAATCAAAGAAAAGATTATAGAAGCGTTACAAAAAAATGAAATAACTTCTTTTGATAATAATCGTTTTGAGCAAGAATTGATTTTTTATATTGAGAAATTAGATGTAAACGAAGAAAAATCTCGTTTAAAAAACCACTTGGATTATTTTTTGAGAACCTTGTCTGACGGTAAAGGTCAAGGTAAAAAATTAGGATTTATAGTACAAGAAATAGGGCGGGAAATCAATACATTGGGTTCTAAATCCAACCATGCTGAAATGCAACAAATTGTAGTGCAGATGAAAGATGAATTAGAACAAATCAAAGAACAGGTTTTGAATGTTTTATGAAAACAAAACTACTCATATTTTCAGCTCCTTCCGGTACAGGTAAGTCGACAATTGTAAATTATTTGTTGAAGCAAGATTTACAGCTGAAATTTTCTATATCTGCGACCAGTCGTCTTCCTCGGGGAGAAGAAAGAGATGGTGTGGAATATTATTTTTTGTCTTTGGAAGAATTTAAGAGAAAAATTGCCAATGGAGAATTTCTGGAATATGAGGAAGTTTATAAAGATCGTTTTTATGGAACTTTGAAAGCTGAAGTAGAACGTATCCTTGATTCCGGAAGTCATGTAATATTTGATGTAGATGTAGTAGGTGGATGCAAAATCAAAGAATATTATGGAAATAGGGCTTTGTCTGTTTTTATACAACCACCATCTATCGATGCACTCAAACAGCGTTTGGAAAAAAGAGGGACAGATACACCGGAAGTTATTCAGGAACGATTAAATAAAGCCTCTTATGAACTAACATTTGCTTCCCGGTTTGATCAAATTGTTATCAATGAAGATTTTGACGAAGCGAAAGAAAAAACCTTGACCTTAGTTCGTAACTTTTTACAAACATGAGCGTTGTCGGTATATATCCCGGATCTTTTAATCCTATTCATATCGGACATTTAATTGTAGCCAATTATATGTGTGAATTTGAAGGATTAGACGAAGTTTGGTTTTTGGTAACTCCTCAAAATCCTTTAAAAGATAATCCTGCCGAATATTCTGCTGATCAACGTTTTCGTTGGGTAAGATCCGCTATTGAAAAATATCCGAAATTCAAAGTGTCGGATTTTGAATGGCAATTACCTTATCCGCATTATACCGTACAAACCTTACAATCTTTACGTGCGATTTATCCGGAGAAAACATTTTCATTGATTATCGGAGCAGATAATTGGTTTGTTTTTAATCAATGGAAAGACTACAAAACCATTTTGAATGAATTTGATGTACTGGTATATCCCCGTAATGGATATGATTGTACAATTAATGAAGATCTCCCTCGCGTTCGCATCAGTCAAGCTCCTTTGGTAGATATATCTTCCACATTTATCAGAGAAAATATTCAAATGGGAAAAGACCTTCGTTTTTTCTTACCACCGGAAGTGGCGGATTTTCTTTGCTAATTATTGTTCATCTCGTTTACTAATGTTACCTTTGCGGGTATAAAACCAAAGACTTCATTTATGTCTTGTATTATTTGCTTGGAAACATCTACAAAAGTATGTTCTGTGGCACTGTCTGTAAATGAAAACATTGTATTTAATAAAGAAGATTATACAGGGCCGTCACATGCGGTGCTGTTAGGAGTTTTTGTTAATGAGGCAGTTTCTTATGCAAGAAAAAATAATTTAAAGATTGATGCTGTGGCTGTGAGTGCCGGTCCGGGATCGTATACAGGATTACGTATCGGTGTTTCTGAAGCTAAAGGTTTGTGTTATGGTTGGGATGTTCCGTTAATTGCAATTCCTACTTTGCAGATATTAACTTCACAGGTAATAACTGCCGGATATAAAGCTGATTATTATTGTCCGATGATAGATGCCCGGCGTATGGAAGTATATGCTGCCGTTTATGATAATCATTTGAATGAATTAAGGGAAGTGGGCGCTGATATTGTGACATTCGATACATACATGGATTTCTTTTTAAAAGGAGAAGTGTTGTTTTTCGGAAATGGCAGCGAAAAATGTCATGCAATCATATCTTCTGCGAATGTCGGTTTTGTTCAAAATATTCATCCTACAGCATCAGGAATGGTTCCGTTGGCATTACAATATTACAAAGAAAAAAAATATGAAGATGTAGCTTATTTTGAACCTTTTTATTTAAAAGAGTTTCAGGCAACTACTCCAAAAGTGAAAATTTGAAATTAATCGTTTTTATGAAATACAATACACAAGAAAAAGCATTGATATTGCCGGAATATGGCCGGAATATTCAAAACATGGTGGATTATTGTATCACCATTACAGACAGGAATGAACGTAAACGTTGCGCCAATACAATCATAAACATTATGGGGAACATGTTTCCTCATTTGCGGGATGTTAATGATTTCAAGCATATTTTATGGGATCATTTGGCTATTATGTCAGATTTTAAGTTAGACATAGATTATCCGTATGAAGTAGTGAAAAAAGAGGACTTATATTCCCGTCCTCCGAAATTACCCTACAGTCAAGGTAAAATAACATATCGCCATTATGGTAAAAATCTGGAAGGAATGATTCGCAAAGCTACTGAATATAAACCAGGGGAAGAAAAAGACCAATTGATTAAGATGTTGGCTAATCATATGAAGAAATCATTTCTGACATGGAATAAAGAAGTTGTTGATGACAGAAAGATATTTAAAGATTTGGATGAGCTTTCTCATGGAAGTATTCTTTTGGATGAAAACTCTCATAAATTGACCGAATCTAAGGATATCTTGATGAATAAAAATAAAAACTTGTCACGAAAAATGAACAAGAATCAATAATATGGCATCATTTGTTATAGAAGGTGGCCACCGGCTAAGTGGTGAAATTACACCTCAAGGGGCTAAAAATGAAGCACTTCAGGTTTTATGTGCAGTTTTGCTTACTCCGAAAAAAGTAACTATCCATAATATCCCGGATATATTGGATGTGAACAATTTGATTTTATTGTTGATAGATATGGGGGTGAAAACTGAAAAATTATCTCCTCATACTTATACATTTCAAGCAGACGAAGTAAACATCGATTACCTTCAAACGGATGATTTTTTTAGAAAAAGTGCTTCTTTAAGGGGGTCTGTAATGATTGTAGGACCTTTGGTGGCACGTTTTGGGAAAGCCTTGATTCCTAAGCCTGGTGGAGATAAAATCGGACGTAGACGTTTGGATACTCATTTTGTCGGAATTCAAAAACTGGGAGCTGATTTCCTGTATGATGCTGATAGACAATTATATGAGGTTACAGCAAAAAAACTGCATGGAACATATATGTTGCTGGATGAGGCTTCTGTTACCGGAACCGCGAATATATTAATGGCTTCAGTGTTAGCGAAAGGAACAACAACCATATATAATGCTGCTTGTGAACCTTATTTGCAACAACTTTCCAAGATGCTTATTGCTATGGGCGCAAAAATATCCGGAGTTGGTTCTAATTTGTTGACAATAGAGGGAGTCGATGCCTTAGGTGGATGTACTCACACTATTTTGCCGGATATGATTGAAACGGGAAGTTTTATCGGAATGGCTGCCATGACAGGTTCTGAAATTACTATTAAAGATGTCTCCGTAGAAAATTTGGGTATCATCCCGGATGCCTTTCGTCGTATAGGAATCCAAGTAGATCAAGTCGGAGATGATTTGCATATACCGGCACTTGATTCATATTCCATAGAAACTTTTATAGATGGCTCTATTATGACTATCGCCGATGCTCCTTGGCCTGGATTGACCCCGGATTTATTGAGTGTGTTTTTGGTGGTTGCCACTCAGGCTGTAGGAAGTGTATTGATTCACCAGAAAATGATTGAGAGTCGTTTGTTCTTTGTTGATAAATTAATTGATATGGGGGCTCAAATTATACTTTGTGATCCTCATCGGGCTACTGTTATCGGATTAGGAAAACGTTTTCCGTTGCGCGGAGCAGTTATGGCTTCTCCAGATATTCGTGCCGGAATAGCTTTATTGATCGCAGCAATGAGTGCAGAGGGAGTAAGCCGGATTAATAATATCGATCAGATAGATAGAGGATATCAAAATATAGATTTGAGATTGAATGTTCTTGGCGCTCGAATAACCCGTATATGATTAAAAAAGAAGAAGTTACGCGTATTGGACAATTCAATAAGCCTCATGGTATAAAAGGAGAGTTATCATTTACTTTTTCGAATGATGTATTTGATGGGAGTGAATGTGAATTTCTAATATGTGAATTGAATGGTATTTTTGTACCCTTTTTACTTGAAAGCTATAAGTTTAAATCGGATGTTAGTGCATTTGTGAAATTAAAAGGAATCGATTCCGAACAAGATGCAAAGATGTTCACGAATTTGGACGTATATTTTCCTACCAAATACATTCCGGAAATTGGGATTACACCGGCTAAAGCTTGGAGTTTTTTTGTCGGATTTACTATGGAAGATGTTTCTCGGAACATTGCAATCGGAGAAATTATTGAAATAGAAGAATCTACCGCCAATACGCTTTTCATTGTGGAAAACAATAATACTGAATATTTAATTCCGGCGGCAGAAGATTGGATTGTGGGAGTGGATATGGAAGAAAAAATACTTCAGGTGGAGCTTCCGGAGGGTTTAATCGATTTGTAAAATCATGAAGGTTCTTAAAAGAATAGATACATATATCATTAAAAAATTCCTCGGCACATACATTTTTGCCATTTTATTGATTATTTCTATTTCAGTGATGTTTGACCTGAATGAAAAAATAGATAAGTTTATTAAGACTGATGGACCTTCTGTTTCTGCGATTGTTTTTGATTATTACATGAATTTTATTCCGTATTTTGCGAATTTATTCAGTCCCCTTTTTACATTTATAGCAGTTATCTTTTTTACATCTAAATTGGCAGATAATTCGGAAATTATAGCCATGTTATCCGGTGGGATTAGTTTTCCAAGGTTGATGAGGCCTTATATGATTTCAGCCGCAATGATTGCCATATTTACTTTTACATTAAATAGTTTTGTAATTCCTCCGGCAAATATTACCCGGATTAAATTTCAGAACAAATATATCAAAGATAGGAGCGTGGATTATGCACGGAATGTGCAATTGGAAGTTTCTCCCGGAGTGATAGCGTACATCGGAAGTTATAATGATAAAATGGCGACCGGAAGACAATTTTCTTTAGAGAAATTCGATGGAAAAGAGCTTGTTTCCAGATTGACTGCTCAAACGATTATTTATGATTCTCTTAACCGATGGACAATCCAAGATTACATGATTCGTAATTTCACAGGAATGAAAGAAAATATTATTCACGGAGATGTAATTGATACGACGTTAGTAATGATTCCTTCAGATTTTCTAATTGCGGTTAATGATAGTGAACAAATGACTACTCCGGAGCTTAGAAAGTATATCAATAGACAAAAAGAAAGGAAAATAGGAAATATACAATTGTTTGAAATTGAATATCATCAGCGATTTTCAATGACCTTTGCCGCTTTTATATTGACTATCATAGGGGTTTCTCTTTCTTCCCGGAAAATAAAAGGAGGGATGGGTTTTAATATTGGAATGGGATTATTACTTAGTTTTTCTTATATTCTTTTCATGCAAGTGACATCTACTTTTGCTATTTCCGGCTATGTGAGTCCTTTTGTCGCTGTTTGGATTCCTAATGTGGTTTACGCTTTTATTGCCATCTACTTATATCGAAAAGCACCCAGATAAGACAAAATAAAAATATTATAACCTTTGTTGTAATAAAGAGATATTTTTTCTTTTCCATTCGGTAAAATCTCCCGTAATGATATGCTTGCGGGCTTCTTTTACTAACCAAATGTAAAATGCCAGGTTGTGAATGGATGCAATTTGTAATGCTAAAATTTCGTCAACCATGAAAAGATGACGCAAATATGCTTTGGAGTAAAGCTTATCCACAATAGAAGCTCCATCTTCTTCGATAGGAGAAAAATCGTCTGCCCAGCGCTTATTACGCATATTCATAATCCCGTTTTTAGTGAATAATTGTCCGTTCCTACCGTTACGGGTAGGCATGATGCAGTCGAACATATCCACTCCACGTTCAATACATTCCAGTAAATTGGCAGGAGTACCGACTCCCATTAAGTATCGAGGTTTTTCTTCCGGTAATATTTCGTTGACTAATTCTACCATTTCATACATTTTTTCGGTAGGTTCTCCTACAGCTAAACCTCCTATTGCATTGCCCGGAGCATTTTTAGATGCGATGTTTTCTGCTGCTTTTTTTCTTAAGTCCGGATATATACAACCTTGTACTATAGGAAAAAGATTTTGTTCGTAGCCGTACTTATTTTCCGTTTCATTGAAACGTTTTATGCATCGATCTAACCATCTTTCTGTTAGATCCAAAGATTTTTTTGCATAATTGTAATCTGCATCTCCCGGAGTACATTCATCAAATGCCATGATGATATCCGCTCCGATGCTCCGTTGTATATCCATTACATTTTCAGGAGTGAAAAGATGTTTTGATCCATCTATGTGTGAACGAAATTCAGCTCCTTCTTCTTTCAATTTACGGTTATGTGCTAAAGAAAATACTTGAAATCCTCCACTATCAGTTAAAATAGGCTTATTCCAACCATTGAATCGATGTAATCCTCCTGCTTTTTCTAAGATATCAATTCCTGGTCGGAGGTACAAATGGTATGTATTTCCGAGGATTATTTCTGCTTTAATATCTTCTTTTAATTCAGTAAAATGTACAGCTTTGACGGATGCTTGGGTTCCTACAGGCATGAAAATGGGAGTCTCTATAATTCCATGATCTGTAGTTATTTTTCCTGCCCTGGCTTTAGAATGAGGATCTGTATGTTGTAATTCGAATTTCATCATCTTCTATTTTGCGAATGCAAAAATACGAAACTCTTTTCATTATTGGCAATGTTTCCTATCTTTGCGAACAATCTCAAAGACGAATAAAATGATATTTCCTTTCGAATGTCCTGTTTGTGGTAAAATGATCACTCAAGTTGCTTTCTCATGTAAAGATTATAGTGTGAGTGGTGAGGTTTTTGATATATGTACATGTAATAATTGTTCTTTTTCGTCTACCCAGCCTCAACCATCGACTTTGGAAATTGGAAAGTATTATCAAACGGAAGAATATATTTCTCATTCAGATACCCATAAAGGAATCGTTAATAAGTTATATCACATCATTCGGAAGCGAAATACAAAAAATAAGCTGAAAAGGGTCAATCAATTTTCCGGAAGAAAAGGTTCTTTGTTGGATATAGGTTGCGGAACCGGTTATTTTTTATCGGTTTGCCGTCAAGACGGATGGAATATAACAGGAGTGGAGGTGAGTGACATTGCTCGAAATATTGCAGAAAACCGGGTCGGAAAAAATATATTTTCTTCTTTAGATTTATTGAATCCGGAAGAAAAAAAGTTTGATGTAATTACTTTATGGCATGTCTTTGAACATTTGCATGATATTAATGCTTCTATACAACAAATTATCCGTTTGTTGAATATAGATGGTGTATTGATTCTTGCATTGCCGAATCCTGAAAGTTTTGATGCAAAATATTATAAAGAATATTGGGCTGCATACGATGTTCCGAGACATTTATCGCATTTTTCTCCTCAATCGGTTAAGCTACTTATACGAAAATATGGAATGAAAGTCGATGCGGTTATTCCTATGTGTTTTGATGCTTTCTATATCAGTATGCTAAGTGAACAATTGAAAGGTTCCGGAAAAATATCCACATTATTCAAGGGCTTTTGGATCGGTTTAAAGTCTAATTTCATGGCCCGTAAGGATAGAAATTATTCGAGCTTAATCTATGTGTTCTCTAAAGAAAATAAAGGATGTTAGAGTATTACTATAAGTCTTCTCTTATTATTCAATCTTGTAAATTTTATATTTCTTTAATAAGTTTCCATCTGAAAAATCAGCCGAAAAAATGCCGGAGAGAATATGAATGTGTTTTTATATGCTATTTAAGTGAAATTTATATATAGTAGGGCTGCAGATGTCATGTAGTAGGACTATAATGCTTCTGTAGCCCTACTATATTTTATAAAAAAAGGGAGGGTTTTTAGTATAAAATGATACAAAAAAAGGCTTGAAAAAATGTTTCCAAGCCCTTTTTCTCACAAGTTGATGTACCTGTGACATTACCCTATAGATAGGGTTTATATGTTTTTATTTAACTTCTTCCGGCTTCCTTACCGGCGAACAGCTGTATGGCAATGATTGAGGCTGCAAATATAAGTACCCAAAAGGATAATTTATTGCATTATTCCAACATCTTACTCCACTATTTCAACCAAAAACTCACTTTGTTCGCGTTAGGGTCGCTGTCGCTCCCTGTGAAGTTCTTGGAGACACGAACAGATTTAGATATTAGAAGTATTAAATAAATTAAAAAGTCAAGAAAGATTTTAATTTACTTTCTTGACTTTTTAATTGTATTAATATAGAGGGATTTATCCCTTTAATTAGCTTTGGTAATAATCTATTAGAAAAGTGACCAAGTTACTGTTAATCCGGCCATTATGATTGCTACCATGCTCATTAATTTAATGAGGATATTTAAGCTTGGTCCGGAAGTATCTTTAAATGGATCTCCAACGGTATCTCCTACAACTGTAGCTTTATGGGCATCTCCACCTTTTCCTCCGTGATTGCCCTCTTCTACATATTTTTTAGCATTATCCCAAGCTCCTCCGGCGTTTGCCATGAATATAGCAAGTACAAAACCGGTACTTAGTCCCCCTACTAATAAACCCATAACTCCTGAAACTCCAAAAATTAATCCGACGATAACCGGAGCGGCAATAGCAAGGATAGACGGAATAATCATTTCCCGTTGAGCCCCTTTGGTGGAAATTTCCACACAGCGAGCGTAATCCGGTTCAGCTTCTCCTGAAAGAATACCTTTTATTTCACGGAATTGTCTGCGCACTTCTTCTACCATATTGGCAGCTGCACGTCCCACAGCATTCATTGTCAATCCGCAGAAAAGGAAAGTCATCATAGATCCGAGAAACATACCTACCAACACTTTAGGATTCATCAGTGTAATGTCATAATAAGCCATGAAATCCAAAAAATCAGCTTTGGATGTCTCTATAATGTTTCCATTAGACAATGTTAATGTATTTTGTCCTAACCGTATCAATCCTATTTTTATCTCTTCTACATAAGATGCTAATAATGCCAAACCTGTTAGCGCCGCAGAACCAATTGCAAATCCTTTTCCTGTAGCAGCAGTAGTATTTCCTAATGCATCTAAAGTATCAGTTCTTTGACGTACACTTTTGTCCAAGCCACTCATTTCGGCATTTCCTCCTGCATTATCTGCGATAGGGCCGTATGCATCTGTAGCTAAGGTTATTCCAAGAGTAGAAAGCATTCCGACAGCAGCAATACCGATTCCGTATAATCCCATTCCTACATTATTAAAATCGAAACCTGACGCGAAAAGGAATGCGGCAATAGTTCCAATAACAACAGCAATAACAGGGATGGCGGTAGACATCATGCCAAGTCCTAATCCGGAGATAATAACAGTAGCTGGACCTGTAAGTCCGGCTTCGGATACTTTTCGAGTAGGCTTGTAAGAGTGCGAAGTATAATATTCAGTGGCTTGTCCGATAACAATTCCTACTAATAAACCAATGACAACAGAACAAGATATCCATTGCCAGTTCTCCATTTGTAACCAATAAAGAATTCCGAAAGTGGAGAAAATAATTAAAATAGAACTTAAATTTGTTCCAAAGGACAATGATTTTAGTAAGCCCTTCATAGATGCATTTTCTTTTGTGCGGACAGCAAAAATACCCAAAATGGATAAAATAATTCCCACTGCGGCAATCAACATCGGAGCTATTACGGCTTTGTACTGCATGCTAACATCTCCGGAACTTACAAATGCTGCAGCTCCTAAAGCGGAAGTTGCGAGGATAGAACCACAATATGACTCATATAAGTCTGCTCCCATTCCGGCAACATCTCCAACATTGTCTCCTACATTATCAGCAATAGTTGCAGGATTCCGAGGATCATCTTCCGGTATTCCGGCTTCTACTTTTCCCACTAAATCTGCGCCAACATCGGCAGCCTTGGTGTAAATTCCACCTCCTACGCGTGCAAAAAGAGCTTGAGTGGAAGCTCCCATCCCAAAAGTTAACATAGTAGTAGTAATGATGGTCAATTTGTGCATATCGTTGATGGATTCTGCAGGTATAAGCCAATTGAGGAGTAAATACCAAAAGGAAATATCAATTAATCCTAATCCAACTACAACTAAACCCATTACGGCTCCACTACGGAATGCTAATTGTAAACCTTGGTTTAGCGATTTTTCAGCCGCATGGGCGGTACGTGCAGAAGCATAAGTTGCCGTTTTCATACCTAGAAATCCTGCTAATCCTGAAAAGAAACCTCCTGTAAGAAAAGCAACAGGTACCCAATGGTTTTGAAGGTCAAATCCAAATGCCATGATGGCGAAAAGTAGAACAAGAATGAGAAAGACAATTCCCACTATTTTATATTGTTGTTTGAGGTATGACATGGCACCGACACGGACGTGTTGGGCAATTTTTTTCATTGTGTCTGTACCTTCATCCTTCTTCATCATCCATTTGAAGAAGTAAAATGCAAAAAATAGTGCCATAATGGATGCGATTGGCACGATCCAAAAAATACTTGTTACCATGATATTTATAAAGATTTTAAAAATAATTTGGACGTAAAAGTAAACAATTTATGGGAATTTTTCATTATTATTGTAAATTAAAATAATATGTCGGAAAATAAGAATATATATAAAATCGGACTGGCATTGAGCGGTGGAGGAGCTAAGGGTTTTGCTCATGCTGGAGTATTTAAGGCTTTAGAGGAATTTTCTTTGAAACCGGATATTATTTCGGGTACCAGTGCCGGAGCTATTGCAGGAGTATTATATGCGGATGGATATGCTCCGGAAGAAATTATAGAATTATTCATTGGATTGGAGTTTAAAAAATTTGCAGAAATACAATTACCCAAGGCCGGTATTTTTAATATGATCGGATTCAAAGGGTTTCTGAAAAAATATTTAAGAGCCAGAACTTTCGAAGAATTGAAAATTCCTTTGGTAGTAGTTGCTACGGACTTAGATGATGGTATAAGTGTAGCTTTCAATAAGGGGCCTTTGCTGGAACCTATTATGGCTTCGTGTAGTATCCCGATTATTTTTAATCCGGTGCTTATTAATGGAATTCATTATGTAGATGGAGGATTGTTCCGTAATTTTCCGGTAAGTAATATCCGGGGAATTTGTGAGAAAGTGATAGGTGTTAATGTAGCTCCTTTAGTTCCTAAAAAATACAATCAAACCATATTACATATTGCTGAACGTTCTTATCATTATATGTTTAGGGCAAATACTTTGCCTGACAGGCGTTTATGTGATATCTTGATTGAAAATGAAGAATTTGCCAATTTCAAAACCTTTGATTTGGTGAATATCCGCATGATTTTCGATAAAGGATACAAAGAAGCTGTAAAAACTTTGTCAGAGAAAAAAGTAAGTGTACAATCGATTTTAAATGAGATAGCATGAGTCAATCAAAAAAAATAATTATTTACCAAGTTCTTACGAGATTATTCGGAAACGATAATAAAACCAATAATGTAAATGGTACTCTAGAGGAAAATGGTGTAGGAAAGTTTTCTGCATTTACATCTAAAGCATTGAATTCTATTAAAAATATGGGGATAACGCATATTTGGTATACTGGAATCATTGAACATGCCTCTAAAACGAATTATTTTCAGGATAGAAAAGATCATCCGGGAGTAGTGAAAGGAAATGCGGGATCTCCTTATGCCATAAAGGATTATTATGATGTGGATCCTGATTTGGCAGATGATGTTCCAAACAGGATGAAAGAATTTGAAAATTTGATTGAACGTACACACAAAACAGGGTTAAAGGTGATTATAGATTTTGTACCTAATCATGTGGCACGTCGGTATTATTCGGATGTAAAGTCTCAAAATATCATGGATTTGGGTGGAAACGATGATATACACACTACTTTTAATGTGAATAATAATTTTTATTATATCCCAGGACAAGCGTTGGAGCCTCAATTCAATACTTCTGTTAACGGAGAAAAATATGAAGAATATCCGGCAAAGGTAACCGGAAATGATTGTTTTTCAGCGAATCCGTCGATTAACGATTGGTATGAAACAGTAAAATTGAACTATGGAGTAGATTATTTGAATGGACAGACAAAGCATTTTGATCCTATTCCCGATACGTGGAAAAAAATGTTGGATATACTTCTTTTTTGGTCATCGAAAAAAATAGATGCTTTTCGTTGTGATATGGCTGAAATGGTTCCTGTTGAATTTTGGGGATGGGTTATCCCTCAGGTAAAAAAGCAATATCCGGAAATGTTATTTATTGCAGAAGTGTATAATCCTTCCGAATACCGGAATTATATTTTTAATGGAAAATTTGATTATTTGTACGATAAAGTGGGATTATATGATACACTACATTCTATTATGTCTAACGAACAATCTGCCGGATCAATTACGCCTTGTTGGCAATCGATAGAAGGAATGCAACACAGAATGTTGAATTTCTTGGAAAATCATGATGAACAGCGTATTGCATCTGATTTTTTTGCAGGAGACCCCTGGAAAGCAGTACCAGCTATGATTATTGTAGCGACTATGAATATTAATCCTGTAATGATCTATTTCGGGCAAGAACTAGGAGAGAAGGGCATGGATACAGAGGGTTTTAGTGGTAAGGACGGACGTACTTCTATTTTCGATTATTGGGGAATGGATACTATTCAACGTTGGAGAAATGAAGGAAAATATACATTGTCTTCATTGAATGGTAATGAAAAAAAACTTCGGAATTTTTATGTAAAACTCCTTTCTTTGTGTAATGAAGAAAAAGCTATTTCTCAAGGAGTTTTTTATGATCTGATGTATGTAAATTATAATAATCCCGGTTTTAATATTAATAAGCAATATGCTTACATCCGTCAGCATGCTGATGATATTTTACTCGTTGTTGTCAATTTTGATTCTAAAGAAGTAGATATTTCACTCAATATTCCACAACATGCATTTCAATATTTGAATATACAAAAAAGAAAATTAACCGGAATAGAAGATTTATTAACCGGAGAATTGGTTTCTAATATATTTTCTTTTGAAGAACCTTTGAAGTTATCTGTTAAAGGATATTCCGGTAGAATTGTCAGGTATAAGAAATAGTTGATTTTTATATACTAATATATTATTGATATCTAGGAAGACTTTGTTGGCATATTTAAATGATTGAAGTTTTTTCAATCTTGTATAATATCCGAACATTATTACTACTTTTGCATCAAATTATAAAATATCAACATCTTTTAATTTATGTCCTGTAATAAAGTTCCTTTCAAAATTTTTTCGGGAACCAATTCCCGGTATTTGGCAGAAAAAATCTGTAATAGTCTCGATTGTGAATTAGGAAGCATGAAAATTGAATATTTTGCTGATGGTGAGTTTTCAGTTTCCTATGAGGAATCTATTCGGGGAAGCCATGTGTTTTTAGTTCAATCTACTTTTCCTAATTCAGATAACCTGATGGAATTATTGTTGATGATTGATGCTGCAAAACGGGCATCTGCTAAGTCCATAGTGGCTGTTGTTCCCTATTTTGGTTGGGCACGTCAAGACAGAAAAGATAAACCTCGTGTGTCTATCGGAGCTAAATTAATTGCAGATTTATTGGCTGTTGCAGGAATCAATCGTTTAATTACTATGGATTTACATGCGGATCAGATACAAGGATTTTTTAATGTTCCGGTAGATCATTTGTATGCATCTTCTATTTTCTTAGATTATATCAAATCATTGAATCTTCCTAATCTGGTTATTGCTACTCCTGATGTAGGAGGAACCAAGCGAGCCAGTACATATTCAAAATATTTGAATGTTCCGATGGTGATATGTTATAAGCTCCGTAAAAAAGCCAATGAAGTTTCCGAAATGAAAGTAATCGGGGATGTAGAAGGTATGGATATTTTATTGTTGGATGATATGGTTGATACGGCAGGAA
>JAVBMM010000058.1:0-3237 GCA_031552425.1 Bacteroidales bacterium
ATTATGTCTTGTTTATATTGCGAAAGAAACCAATTACAAAAAGATTTAATGATCGAAATTTGTGACTTAAAAGTATCAACCCTCTTTTTATTCAAAGAACAAACATACAGAGGAAGATGTGTTGTTGCATACAAAGGTCACGACATCGAATTATATCAATTGACTGATGAAGAGCTATTAGCATTTATGAAAGATGTTAATCGCGTAGCTATTGCCATGAAAAAAGCATTCAAACCGGTAAAAGTCAATTACGGCGCTTATTCCGATAAACTTCCTCACTTACATATGCACTTGGTTCCTAAATATGAAGATGGTCCGGATTATGGAGGAACTTTCACCATGAATCCTCAAAAAAATTATTTAAAAGAAGAAGAATACACCCAATTAATTCAGCAGATCAAAGCAGAATTATGAGGAAATGCTTGAAGATAAACACATCCGATAATGTATGTGTAGCATTAGAAACATTGTATTCTGGGGAGAAATTGAATATCGATAATGAAGAAATCATCATTAAAGATTTAATCGAATCCGGACACAAGTTTGCTCTCAAAGATATTCATGTAAATGAAAATATCATTAAATATGGATATCCCATCGGATGTGCTACAAAAGCAATTCAATCAGGTTCTTTAGTCCATTCTCACAACATTAAAACAAATTTATGCGACAACTTGGAATACACATACAATCCGGATATTGTTTCTTTAAATATTCCTGTAAGTGATCTAAAAATAAAAGCATATAAACGTTATGATGGAAAGGTCGGTATCCGCAATGAATTGTGGATAGTTCCCACTGTCGGATGTGTAAATGGACAAGCTCAAGCCATTGTCAACAAAGTAAAACAAGAATTAGACACCAGTCATATAGACGATATACGGGTTTATACCCATAACTACGGATGCTCTCAGTTAGGAGATGATCATGAAAATACCCGGAAAGCGTTAGCCGCTTTAGCAAAACATCCGAATGCAGGAGGAGTCCTGGTATTAGGATTGGGCTGTGAAAACAACCAATTGTCAGATTTCAAAAAAGTAATGGAAGCCTGGAATGAAGAACGGGTACATTTTCTCATTGCTCAGGAAGTAGAAGATGAAATCGAAGTTGGTTTTGAGCTAATGAAAGATCTGGTAGAAAAAATGAAAGCAGATGTCCGGGAAGAATGTCCATTATCTTCTTTAAAAATCGGATTGAAATGTGGAGGAAGCGATGGTTTTTCCGGCATTACTGCCAATCCGCTGTTAGGGCATTTTTCCGATTGGTTGGTTGCACAAGGAGGAACTACCATTTTAACAGAAGTCCCTGAAATGTTTGGAGCAGAAACTATCCTGATGAACAGAGCGATTAATAAACAGGTGTTTCAGAAAATAGTTCATCTCATTAATGATTTCAAAGAATATTTCCGCAAAAACAATCAACCTATTTATGAAAATCCTTCTCCCGGAAATAAAAAAGGAGGAATTACCACACTAGAAGAAAAATCATTGGGCTGCACACAAAAAGGAGGTTCTTCTCAAGTAGTGGATGTTTTGGATTATGCCCAACCATCCACACAAAAAGGTTTGAACTTATTAAATGCTCCAGGTAATGATTTAGTTGCATCTTCTTCTTTAGCCCTATCCGGTTGTCAATTAATCCTTTTCACCACAGGAAGGGGAACCCCTTTCGGAAGTTTTGTCCCTACTATGAAAATATCTACTAATACAGATCTTTATAATTTCAAAAGAAACTGGATCGATTTTGATGCCGGAACTGTATTAAAAGATGAAAATCCGGACAAAATATTAGAACATTTCATCCGGTTTATCATTGACACCAGTAACGGAAAAAAACTGAAGCATGAAATCACGGGATTTAAAGAAATTGCTATTTTCAAGACCGGAGTAACATTATAAAAACATCTTTCCCTACCACCAGAATGATTAAAAAAGAACGATCGAAAAGAAATAGAACATTAACTTTAACAGACGAAGAATATGTATTATTCTCAGAACGTCTGTGTAATTTGAAAGGAAAAAGTAATATTACAGAAAATGATTTTATCAATAAAACAATCAATAATGATCTTTTCGACATCATCGATCATCTTCCCAAAGAATTTGCCGATCTTATTATCATCGATCCTCCTTACAATCTGACAAAAGAATTTAATGGATTCAAATTCAAATCTTCTTCAAAAGATGAATATCTTGAATATCTTCAAACTTGGTTCCCTAAAATTGTCTCTTTTCTAAAACCAAACGGATCACTATATCTTTGCGGAGATTGGAAATGCTCATCTTCCCTACAACATGTAATGGAAGAACACTTAACTGTGCTTAATAGAATTACCTGGCAACGGGAAAAAGGAAGGGGTGCTTTAAACAATTGGAAAAATTGTATGGAAGACATCTGGTTCGGCGTTAAAGATCCGAAGAACTATCACTTTAATGTCAATGCAGTAAAGCAAAAAAGAACAGTTATAGCTCCTTACCGGGAAAACGGGAAACCTAAAGATTGGGAAGAAACTATCGATGGAAAATTCCGGTTAACATTTCCCTCTAATTTTTGGGATGACATCAGTATTCCTTACTGGTCTATGCCTGAAAACACTGATCATCCTACACAAAAACCGGAAAAATTAATTGCAAAAATAATTCTTGCAAGTACTCCTGAAAATGCTGTTGTTTTTGATCCTTTCTCAGGTTCAGGGACCACCTCTGTAGTCGCAAAAAAACTCGGAAGAAGATATTGCGGCATTGAAATGAATGAGGAATATGCTTGTTGGATAGAGAAAAGATTAGAATTAGCAAAAGAAGATCAAACAATACAAGGATATTCAGGTGGCGTTTTTTGGGAAAGAAATTCCTTCGTAAAAAATAAACTCTCCTCTAAGAAGAATCCAACATAATTCTTTCTCAAAGGAGAATCTTTTCTTTTACTTCCTTATCGGAATGATTTTTATATCAAATATAAAGAACTGATTGATTCATTATTATATACCCGGCTGATAGAATCTGCAAACATCTCTGCAACAGACAAGATTTTCACTTTTTCACTTTTCTTTGAATAAGGAATACTATCCGTAAAAATAATTTCAGTCAATGCAGATTGATCTATCCTAACCGACGCAGGATCTGACATCACAGCGTGTGAAGCTATCGCTCGAACAGAATTGGCTCCACATTCCATCATTAGATCAGCAGCTTTTGTAATAGTTCCTGCCGTATCAACCATATCATCCAACAATAAAAT
>JAVBMM010000039.1:0-47192 GCA_031552425.1 Bacteroidales bacterium
CATTAAGGAAAAAGAAGTATAAGATATAAATGTAACAAAAGTCAAGATAACTTGAATTTGTAATTGAAAAAATGAATATTGCTAAATGCTTTATATATAGTGTCTTATTTTGTATCGCTATAGAATTTATATACTCTCAAAGTAGTTATACTTTTTTACATCTAGGGCCTAAAGACGGACTTTCTCAGACGGCTATCAACGATATTTATCAGGACGAATCCGGAATGATGTGGTTTGCTACTCGTGGCGGATTAGATCGTTATGATGGAAATAGAATCAAGGTGTATCATCCTGTTTTGCAAGATTCTTCTTATTTCCCGGTGTTGTCTAAAATAGATGCCATTTATGGAGATAATAATGGGCATCTATTTTTAAGGGCACACGGTAAGTTTATCTTGTTTGACATGAGAAAAGAAACATTTAACTCTATTATAAAAGATGGAGTGTCGGCCAGCGGAGAAGGGAAAAGAGGTATTTGGTTGGGAATTGAGAACAAAATATATTTACTGAACAAACAAACTCGAAAAATTGAATTTATACATGTCTTGGATGAAATAGATAAAGTGTCTTCTATTTATGAAGATTCCAAAGGAACTTGCTGGATAGGAACTGCTAATCAATTATTTTCTTTAGATAAAAATAAAACTTTGAAGCGATATTTTTCAGATCGGGCTGTATCCAAAATGGTGGAAGATAGATATGGAAACCTATGGATGGTATCAACTAAAGGATTAATAAAATTTCAGCAGGACGGATTATTGAAAATTTTTACTCATGATCCGAAAGATCCGGAATCATTGGTTCATGATAATGTTAGAGCAATTTGCATAGATTTAGAAGATTTTTTGTGGATAGGATCTCAACATGGACTTTGCAGAATGAATCCGGAAACGGAAAAATTCGAAACTTTTCAACCAGTTTTCGGACGGGAATTTGGCCTTAATTCAAAGTCAGTTATGAGCCTGTTTGCCGATAAGCAAGGAGCTGTTTGGATCGGTTCTTTTTTTAAGGGAGTCAATTATTTGAATATCAGCAAACAGCCTTTTCGTTTTTATTATGAAAGAGGGGGAATTCCCTTTCCGGTAGTTGGTAAGATTTTGGAAGATAAACGAGGAATCATTTGGATATGTACGGAAGGAGGAGGATTATGTTCCATGAATCCTGAAAATGATTCTTTTGAGTCTTACAATCAAAGTAAAAATGGACTTGTGGACTTGAATTATATAGCCATTTATTACGATAAAGAAAGAGATTGCCTTTGGTTACTTTCTATTTCTTCTAATATCACCCGGTTTAATTTGAAATCTAAAAGGGCCGTTATTTATGACAAACCCGACAATGGTTTATTCAAAAATAGTATTGATTTTATTCCTTATAAAGGTAAATTGTTGTTAGGTACGAGGTATGGACTTGCAGAATTTGATACGAATACAGGAGAAGTTAAAGCATTTTTGGATGAGGATACTCATCTTAAATTGGGGGTTAACTCGTTGTTAATGGACTCTAACAATCAGCTTTGGATGGCAACGGTGCAAAAAGGAGTGAAATGTTACAACTTTACAGATAAAACCATCACTTCATTTGAGCATTCCTATAATTCACCTAGTGGATTAGCTTCCAATGAAATAAATGTTGTTTTTGAGGATAGTAAAAAACGTATTTGGATTGGAACTAAAGGAAGCGGATTAAATCTTTACAGACCGGAAAGCAATGATTTTGAATTATTTACTAAAGAGAGTAACGGATTGATAGATAATAATATTGTTGCTCTAAATGAGTCTAAATCCGGACAATTGCTTATCGGAACTCCGCAAGGTTTTTCTACCCTCAATGTAGAGAAACGGGTTTTCCGTAACTATGATTATACACAGGGATTCCCCTTGGTAGGAGTAAATGACAGGTCTATATTTGTGTCTAGTTCCGGACGTATTTTTGTTGGTGGAGTGGATGGAATGACAATCTTTTCTGAAGATGATTTGAGATCAGTTCCTCTACAACCTTTTGATGTCCAATTTTCCAGAATATTTGTCAATAATGTAGAGGTTGTTCAGGGAGATAAAACCGGAATACTGAAAAACACATTACCTTTTACTGATAAAGTAGATCTGAAACATCAACATTCTGTTTTTTCTGTAGAATTTATAACAGATAATTATGTTCGTTCGCAATTCGGAGAAATAGAATATCGGTTGAAAGAATTCGAAACCAACTGGATTCCTGCACGTTTCGGAAGAATGCTTACTTATACTAATTTAAGTCCGGGAAAATATGTGCTGGAAGTCCGCCCGAAAGCATTTCCTGATAGAGTGAGGTCACTTACAATTAAAATTCATCCTCCGATATATTTTACATGGCCAGCTTTTCTATTATATGTTGCTTTAATTTCTGCTATTATTTATTGGTTGGTGAGGCAAGCACGCATACACTTTTTCTTGAAAACATCTTTGGAATTCGAGCATAACGAAAAAGTACTTAACGAAGAGTTGATACAATCAAAGTTGCGTTTCTTTACTAATATATCTCATGAATTCAGGACTCCTATTACATTAATCATGGGACAGGCAGAAACATTACTTCGCTCATATAACATACCTCCGATGGTATATTCTAAAATCTTGAATATTTATAAAAATGCCAATAACCTGAAAGGACTAATCAATGAATTATTGGATTTTAGAAAACAAGAACAAGGACATTTGCATCTTAAAATAACTTGTGTTGAATTAATTTCATTCTTAGAAGAAATATACCTCACTTTTAAAGAATATGCCCTGAACAGGGGTGTTGATTTTCAATTTAAATATGTAGAAACTGAAATTTTTGTATGGATTGATCCGGATCAAATGCAAAAAGTAGTGAATAATTTATTATCTAATGCTTTTAAATATACACCATCGGGAGGAACTATTTGTATTTCTGTGAGAGATTGGGAAGAGGATGTTGAGTTTGCTATTACTGATAATGGTAGCGGAATATCTCAGGATGCCATAGAACATGTATTCGATCGCTTTTATCAGGCAAATACAGTGGAGTCAACTGTCGGAACGGGTATTGGCTTGGCTCTCAGCAAAGGAATTGTTGACGCACACAAGGGGAAAATTAAAGTTGAAAGTTCTTTGGGAAAAGGTTCTGTATTTATTGTTCGTTTGAAAAAAGGAGATAAACATTTTGAAGATAATGTACTGAGACTAGACATAAATGCCAAACTTCCTTACCAAAACGAAGTCCTTAAAACGGATGAATTTATTCAAGAAATGAAGCAAATGCAAGGAGAATTGAATAAGAATCTTCCTGCTATATTGATTGTTGAAGATCATGAAGAACTTCGTAATATGTTGGTTGAATCTTTTAGCTATTTGTATCATGTAGAAGTTGCTTCTGATGGACAAGAGGGTTGGGAAAAAGTTAAGAAGTTAAATCCGGATATTGTAATTAGCGATATTATGATGCCTAAAATGTCTGGGATAGAACTTTGTTCAAAAATTAAAAACAGCTTCGAAACATGTCATATCCCCATTATATTATTAACGGCAAAAACGGCAATAGAACACAAATTTGAAGGTTTAAGAACGGGAGCGGATGATTATGTTACCAAGCCGTTTGATGTGAAATTGCTGATTATCAGATGTAACAACTTGATTAACAACCGGAAGATGTTACATCAAAAATTCATTAACAATGCCGGATTTTTCTCTCCTCAAATAGCAACCAATGTTCCTGATCAAGATTTATTGGATAAAGCTACTGATATTGTTTTGGCGCAATTACAAGACGATAAGTTTG
This sequence comes from Bacteroidales bacterium, assembly GCA_031552425.1. Classification (GTDB taxonomy): domain Bacteria; phylum Bacteroidota; class Bacteroidia; order Bacteroidales; family Azobacteroidaceae; genus JAISFI01. The sequence continues at coordinate 3,784 of JAVBMM010000039.1, forward strand.
ATGTAGATATGTTTGCGCAGGAAATGAATTTAGGCAGAACAACTTTCTTTAATAAATTAAAAGCGATTACAGGTTTGACTCCTAATCAATTTATCATGAATATCCGCTTGAAAAAAGCGGCAGAATTGCTAACGGGCCATCAGGAAATGAACATTTCCGACGTAGCTTATTCTGTAGGTTTTACCTCTCCCTATTATTTTAGTCGTTGTTTCAAGGAGTTATTCGGAGTTACCCCTGGTGAATATAAAAAAGGAGAAAAAGGGAAAAAAGAAGAATAAAAATGTCAGTTGTATGTTTTTATAGGAAATTTGTATAAATGTACTCATTCCTCCGAAACTCATCAGGTTATTTTTGTGGCATAATATTAATTAAAATTAAAAATAATAATGAAACAACAATTGATTTTACTGTGTTTTACGTGTTTTTTATTTGCGTGTCAAGATAAACAAAGATTAAGTGAGCAAGAAATTGAAAAAATATTAAAAGTAGCGGAAAAGCAAAGTTTGTTGATGGCGCAAAGCCTCATGAATGAAAAAGATAAATTACCGAAAACCATAGGAAAAAACGGTGAACTGGAAACCAGTCTTTCAAAATGGTGGTGTAGTGGATATTTTCCCGGAACATTATGGTACCTGTATGAAAACATTGGAAGCAATGAACTAAAAAACTATGCGGAAGATTATTCTGAACGGATAGAAAAAGAAAAGTTCATGACTCGTAATCATGATGTAGGCTTGATGATATATTGTAGTTTTGGGAACGGCTTGCGATTGTCGGAAAATGGACACTATAAAGAAGTGGTACTGCAAGGAGCCGAATCTTTGTGTACACGCTATCGTCCTTCTTTAAATTGTATTCGGTCCTGGGATTGGAACAAAGATGTTTGGCAATATCCGGTAATCATTGATAATATGATGAATCTGGAAATATTGATGTGGGCTACAAAGTATTCCGGAAATCCTAAATATGCACAAATTGCTAAATCACATGCAGATAAAACGTTAAAAAATCATTTCCGTCCTGATTATAGTTGTTATCATGTGGTTTCTTATGATACGATCACGGGAAATCCTGAAAAGAAAATGACTTATCAGGGATTTTCTGATGAATCTTCTTGGGCGCGGGGACAGGCTTGGGCATTGTATGGATATACTATGATGTTTCGTGAAACCGGAGATTCTGCTTACGTGAAACATGCTCATAAGGTAGCTTCTTTTATATTGAATCATCCTAATTTACCTAAAGACAAGATACCTTATTGGGACTTTAATGATCCGAAGATACCGAATGCTTATAGAGATGCATCTGCTGCTGCTTTAATCGCATCTGCTTTAATTGAACTTAGTCGATTCAGTTCACCGGAAAAAGCAGATGAATATTTAGACATAGCCACCATACAGTTGAGAAACCTTGCATCTCCGGAATATCTTGCCGAACCGGGTACTAATTGTCATTTCATTTTGAAGCATTCCGTAGGAAATATGCCGCAAGGAGGAGAAATTGATGTTCCTCTTACTTATGCTGATTATTATTTTATCGAAGCCCTGACGAGGTACAAAAAATATGTTTTGAACAGTTGATTTTCCAGGGAGATTCTATTATACCATGAACGATAAATTTTTCAAAATACTATTATAAACAATTATTTTATGAGACAAAGAGTGATTCATTTCTACTTATTGTTCTTTTTGTTAACCATTCCCTGGGTACACAATTTAGGACAAACAAGTAATCCGAAAGTGCAAGTAAGCGGTGTTGTTTTGGATCAAAACAAAGAACCTCTTACCGGAGTAACTGTCAAGCTAAAACAGAGTTTTGCCGGAACAGTAACAGATATTGATGGTAAATATACCATACAAGTTCCTGCAGGAAAAGCTACTCTTGTTTTCTCTTATGTAGGTTTCCAAACCCAGGAAGTACCTGTAAAAGGCGCTACTTTGAATGTTGAATTGGAAGAAGACATCAAAGAATTGGAAGATGTGGTGGTAATTGGTTATGGTTCTATGAAGAAAAGAGATCTTTCGGGAGCTATTTCTTCTGTAGAGTCAGAACTTATAGAAGCACAGTCTCCCACCAATGTCTTCGATGCTTTGCAAGGCCAAGTGGCCGGAGTAGAGATTATAACCGGATCAGGAGCTCCGGGAGAAGAATCTGTAGTAAGGGTACGTGGAACGGCAACATTTGAAGCGGGTGCTAATCCTTTATATGTAGTCGATGGAGTTATTTTAGACAACATTGATGATATTAACCCAAATGATATTGCATCTATTGAAGTGTTGAAAGATGCAGCATCTGCTGCGATTTATGGTTCCCGTTCTGCTAACGGTGTATTTTTAGTTACCACTAAACAAGGAACTTCAGCCCCAAAATTAGATATAAGATATGTGCTTAGTTTTAGTGATTTGATCCGTAAAATGCCACAAGCTACGAGTGCAGAGAGAAAGTATTACGAAAAGGTGAGAGGTGCAATCTCTAGATCAAGGCTAAATGTAGGTGCCGGAGGAGCAGTAACCGATACCTTGAGAAATCTGTATAATCAGAATCTGGATATGCAAGATTTGATTTTCAGAACGGCTGTTAGAAACGATATCAACCTCAGCGCCAGCGGAGCCACACCGAATAGTAATTTTAAATATTACATCAATGCAGGATACCTGAATGAACAAGGAATTATTATCAATAGTAGCTATGACAGGCTTACCTTCCGCATTAATTCAGATTATACTCCCAGTAGAAAAGTTTCTCTTTCTACCAAAATGTCAGCAAGTTATACCGATAAAAACGGTATTTCGGAAAGCGGAGTGTTGAACTCCTTGTTGGAAAGGGTTCCTTATTGGGCGGTTTTTAACCCTGATGCTTCTCTTGTGCCGAATATTTCGAGTAGAGCCAATCCTTATGCAGTGGCAATGACGGATATTGATAAAACCCAGACTTATAAAGGGACCATTTACCAGTCTTTTAAATATACTTTTAATAAACAATTCATTGGAAATTCAAATATTCAGGTGAATTATAATAATCAAAGGTATCAATGGTACAGAAATTCCCAACAATTGAGTTCTACTGCAAAAACAACAGGAAAAGATAATACAAAATTAAATTATGATTGGTCTAACGAAAACTATTTATCGTATAAACAATCCTTCGGAGAAAATACACATAATGTAAATGCAATGGTTGGTTGTAGCTTTCAAGCATGGCATGTAGAGAATCTTTTCATGACGGGATTAGATTATACCACTAATGAAATTTATACCTTGAATGCTGCATCAGACTATGATGTTAAAAATACATATACACGATTTTTTGAGCATCGAATGGCTTCTTTCTTCGGACGTGCCGGATATAATTATAAGTCTCGTTACATATTCAATGCGAACTTGCGTTATGATGGTTCTTCCCGTTTTGGTAAAGATAATCGTTGGGGAGCATTTCCTTCCGCTTCAGCGGCTTGGCGTTTTTCTTCGGAAAGTTTTACTAAATGGATGAAACCTTTCGTCTCCGATGCAAAATTAAGAGTCAGTTATGGGATTACAGGTAATGAAAATATCGGAGATTATGTTTCTATGCTTTTATATGCCCCTGATTTTATTTACGAAGATAAAGGTGAAAATATTTCAGGTATTGGCGCCAGTAATTTAGGTTATGAAGGTTTGAGTTGGGAAGAAACCGCACAGTTCAATGTGGGTCTGGATCTGAGATTTTTTAAGAATCGGATCAATATAGTAACAGATTATTATTATAAAGCAACTGACCGTCTTTTAAATAGGGTACAATTACCTAAAGAAATCGGATTCAAGACAATGTATAAAAACGTAGGTTCCATGTCTAATGAAGGTTTGGAATTTTCTGCCTCTTGGGATATTATTCGTAACAAAAAAATGAGGTGGAATGTAAACGGTAATATTGCTACCAATATTTCAAAAGTTACTAAAATTGCAGATGGAATACCTTTTTATAAAGGGACCAATGATGCTATTTATGTTCAGGAAGGGCATAAGATAGGCGAGTTCTATGGATATAAGTATCTTAATATTTTTCAGTATGATGAATCTAATGCCTATACTGATAAATGGGAACAGTTGAATCCTATCTTCAATTCGGATGGATCGTTTTCTCATTATACATTGAATGGAGCTACTTATGCCGGTACTATTAAACAAAAGACAACTTCCGATGGAGAGACCGTCCTTAAAGGAGGAGATGTCAACTTTGAGGATGTGAACCAAAATGGACAAGTAGATTTGGGTGATAAACAACTCATTGGTTGTGCTCAACCTGATTTCTTCGGAGGAGCAAGTACTACTTTTTCTTACCGTGGATTTAGTGTGTATGTTTCTTTAGTTTATTCTGTGGGAGGAGAAATATATAATTATGCTGAAGGTAAAAGGAATGCAAACAGGCTTGACGGTTGTACACCCTCTCCCGATGCTATCCATAGAATGTGGACAAAACCTGGGGATCAGGCTGCATATCCCGCACCCATTAATTTTGAGCATAATATGCTGGCTCCTTCTGATTTTTATCTGGAGGATGCATCTTATATCAAATTAAAAAACGTGAAGATAAGTTATGATCTGCCTTCTAAATTGTCGAAAAAGTTACATGTAAGGGCCCTTACTTTGGCTGTATATGGTAAAAATTTATTGACGTTTACAGATTATACAGGTTATGATCCGGAATTCGGAAGTAATTCAGATCCCTTGACTATGAATATAGATAGTAATCGCTATCCGAGAAAAAGGGAGTTTGGTGTGAATCTTAATGTGGGTTTCTAACATCTTAAATATACAATCATGAAAAAGAAGATATTAATATATATGATGGTAATGATGTTATTTAGCATCTTTCCTTCTTGTGAAAATTTTTTGGATCTGGAACCGGAGAGTGACCTCACACTACCTACTTTTTGGCAGACGGCAGATGACGCTAATTATGGAATCATTGCAATCTATAGTTGTTTATCTAGAGCAACCAGTTCGGGTATTTGGAACTGGGGAGAAGTGAGGGCTGATAATTATAACTACTATTTTAAAAATGCTCCCGATCAACAAGAATTGATAGAAAATGCCATTCAAATAGATAATCCGGCGGCAAACTGGACTACTCTTTATGAGACTATTTACAAAGCCAATGCAGCTATTAAGTATATTCCAGGCATAGTGATGAATCAATCACTTAAAAAGGATTACATGGCAGAAGCCTATGCATTGCGTGCTTTGTGTTATTTTTATTGCGTCCGCATATGGGGAGATGTTCCTCTGTTTTTAGAGCCGGTAGAAAGTGTTAATGATGGTATTTACCGTAAACGTGTGAGTAAAGATTATGTCCTGCAACATGTTATTTTGTCCGATTTGGAGAAAGCTTATGCAGGAATGGATCCTTCAAGGGAAGAAATAGACACGAAGCGCTCCAGGATCAATATAGCTACTGTTTGCGCCATGTTAATGGATGTATATGCGTGGATGCATGATTATGAAATGGTGGTGAAGATCTTTGAAGAGCGGGTGGCTTTGTTAAATTTGAAGAATTGGCGTACGCTCACCGCTGACGGAGGAGCTAGTTTTGATCCTAAATGGCGGGAAATGTTCTGGGAAACGACAGGTACTAATAGGAGTCCGGAAGTTTGGTTCAGAATAGCTTATGATAGGTATGGAAACGGACAAAACTCCGCTACAGGCTATTTTCTTTCCGGATCTTCCAAATTGGAAATATCTTCCCGGTTAAGAAGTGTATATAGAAGTGTTGATAAACGTCCTAATTTACAATGGATTAAAGATGGAAGTGGAAGCAAGTACCGTTTGAGGAAGAAATTTTGGACAGATGAACAAATTCAAACTTATAATGCCGGTAATGCGATAGATTCGGATGTAGATTTGATAATGTATCGTTATGCAGATGTAGTGTTACTTTATGCAGAAGCTTTGAATGATATAGACAGGACGGAAGATGCAGTGAGTTGGTTGAATAGAACTCGTGTAAGGGCTGGAAATATGGGTTATACAACAGATCAATTTATTGATAAAGAAGCCCTGTTAGATGCTATTATTGATGAAAGACAAAAAGAATTTGTAGCAGAAGGCAAACGTTGGTTCGATTTGGTCAGGACTAACAGGTGGACAAGATTTACTACCTTGACAGATCCGGATCCGCAAAAAGCGCTTTTCCCGATACACAGAGATCACCTGAATCAGAATCCTAATTTGACTCAGAATTATCCTGCATATCCTTATCCATGATATAACGGAATATTAAATGAACTTTATAAATAACAAGATCATGAAAAAGTCAATTAAATATATTTTTATATTTTTCCTCTCCATCCATCTCTCAGGATGTTGGGGAATACAAGAAAGTTACGATTACAAGCCCGATAATGTGGATCAACATACTAATATGAGTGCTTGGGAATTTATTGAGTCAAGACCGGATGTGTTTTCTCTTTATAAAGAAGCTATTGAATATGTAGATGAAAGTTATCCCGGTTTTAAAGATTATTTCACTAAAAAAGAGACTTTGTATACTTATTTAATTTTGAATAATACTGCATTTACCAGTGAATCTACTACTGCTCCGGGATTATATATGAAATATGGGATAAGGACACCTTCAACAGCTACCGTGAGAAGCATTAATGTAGATGATATGAAAAAAATATTGTCGTATAGTATTATCAAGGGTTGTTATCATGCGATAGATGTTAGTGGGGCCATAGGTTTTGAACCGATGAATGTTATCTCTGTATGGGAAAGCCAGGAAGCGGAAATAACATTGTGTATGAATGAAGGCAGAACTACCAGTTTTAGTGCACTGGTTGTAAATAGAGGAGTTCCTAATCATCCGGAGGTAATTGCAAGAAATTGTAATTATTTACTGACTAATGGTGCGGCACATGTGTTTAATGCTCAATATTTTTACCCATGAAAAATAAAAAAATATCTCTTTGGTACAGTATGGTATGCTTATTTGCCATAAGCATTCTTTTTTCATGTAAAGAAGATGACATTGTAGTTAAGGCTCCGCCGACTGTGATGTATCCTACTGATGAATTATATGTTGATTTGAACGAAGAACAACCACCTATTATTTGTGTGGTTAACTCAGAAACAGGTCTGCAATCAGTTGCAATGTACATTATATTAAAAGGAACAAGCGGAGAAGAAATGCAGGAGTCGCTGGGAACTGTTACCGAATTTTATAGTAAAAATACTTGCTCAATTCGTCAAACCCCTCTTTTTACGGAAGATATGCTTCGATTTAAGTTGGTGGCAACAGATATTGCAGGCCAAGTCACTGTTTCAACCCTTGAATTTAATATTGTTCGTAGATCAGGTCTTCCCGTATTGTATTTCTCTTCTGATGAAGAAGGAGAATTGAGAATAACTCCTCCGTTAGATTATGTGGAAGATTCGTATGGATCTGATATATACTTGCATGTGAGCGGCAATGGTGATGATTTAAAAACTATTACTTTGTCACAATCTACAGCTTTAAATACAACTGAATTCAAAGAAATTACATTTGCACCGGGAGTGAAAGATACTACTATCAATGTAATGGATATAGATGGGGTAAGACATGTATTCCCTAAAGGAACAGGTGCTTTAAGAGCAAAAGCCGTTGCCGGATCATTAAATAAGGAACGGGAAATATCATTGTCCATTAATTATATATATCTGATTTCTTTTAGTTTGGATACGGGAAGTGAGCAATTTAACGGACTGCCGGTGAATGCTTCTAAGAGTTTGTCAGGAAATATCTCTCATGTCAATGCCCTGCTAAGCTTTACTTATACGCTTTTTGATAGAAAAGGAAATCAGTTACAAGCGCCAACTCCTGTTGTTCGTGATTCAGAGGGTAATTTTACAATAGATTTTACAGCTACGAGTACCTTAGGTTCTATCAAGTTAGATGCAATGGATATTAATGGAAAGACGAATTCCGAAACAGTAGAAGTTCATGTTGGTTATAAGTTCTATCATTTGTTGGCCGGTCCTGCCGGTGGAGGAACAAGTGATATTTACGGACCATTCTTTTCTGCTGCAAAAGGAGAAATATTGGCTTTCTGTGATGCCAAAGTAGAAAGTATGTTGGTTGATGGAGGTTTTTCCGTTTATGCAGCCACTGATGGAGGATTAGGAGGAACAATAAGATTTAGTAAACTCGGTATTACTGCTACGGAAAAATTCAATCCGACTTTCACATCAGCGTCAGCATGCGGAGTAAGTACTTGGGCTTCTTATGTAAACAGAGATATCGGACTTTCTTCTATTAAATATAAAGACTTTGATAAAGCAGGGATTGATGATTTTAAAGATGCGGCGATTTCAGGTGTTGATGATAAAGGAATTGTTTTGTTCAGGAACCTGACAAGTACAGCACCAATGTCATCCGGAAATGTTGCTATTTATGAAACACAAATCGGAGGTGTAACCAAAAAGGTGATACTTTGTATTGAAAAAGCAGCGTCACATAATCCGGACGCACCATTAGAAACGACTTTCTATACAAAAATAAAAGTAGCTTTATGATTTTATTGAATAATGCGAATCAGTAGTTGAAATCATCCCGTCAGTGGATGATTCGCTTGGTAGAAGAATTTCCATTACATCCAACTGCATCCTGTTAAGGATGCATCCCTAATGGGATGCTAAATGTGGGATTCAAATACTTTCTTCTACCAAGCGTATATTCCTAACGGAATAGTAAATTCAAATACTGATTTGCGTTAATAAAAGGAAGTCTCTAAATTGTACAATATTAATCTAAAAACGGACAATTTTATATTCTTATTTATTTTATAGAAGATACTTTTGTTACTATAATTAAAATAAGATAACGTAACATTAATACATGAATATCATGAGAAAAAAGATTTTATTTACATTTGTTGCAATAGCAATGTGTATCTTGAGTGTAAATGCTCAGCAATTAGTTAAGAATGGTAATTGTGAAAAATGGCCAAGTGAAAAAGAAGGAGAAAATAATGTTCCTAATGGATATCGCGTGGCTAGTGTAGAAGGAGTTTGTTTTTCCAAAGGAGAAGGACGTGGAGAATCAGGTTATTCCATTAAAATTTCGAATCGCGGAAAATCAAGTTCCAATCGTTTGGTGACTCCGGCCATTGATTTCGATAAAACAGGGAAAGGCACTTATCAATTATCTTTCTATACCAAAGGGACCGGAAAACTGACTTGGATTAATCTTTCCAAATCAAGATCTTCAACCGGCGGAGCACTTCTTATTCCTGATTCCCAAAAGAAACTTCAGTCAGCTGATTGGCAAAAACATGAATTTGATTTTGCTGTTTCAGACACCTCAGTAGATTATTACTTGTTTTTCTTGATAAAAGAGACAGATGGTGGAGATCCCATTTTCTTGGATGATATTTCTCTGAAGAAAAAATAATTTCATCAAGCTGTCAGATTAATTCAGCCGCGAATTATTTCGATATTGTCTTAAGGTTTGTGGCTGAATTTGTTTTTAACCGGATTATTAGTTTTACACATGAAACTAAAATTATTTGTAACCTTTATCATAAGTTTCTTTTCTCTTTCCCTGTCATTATTGGCGCAAAATTATAGTAATATCATTTATCCAAGTGGATCGGGGAAACTACATTATGAACCCTATTCTTCCGAAGGAGATATTATTCCTGATTTTTCTCATTGTGGATATATGGGAGGTGGAGTTGCTATTCCGGATATTCCGGTAGAAATAGTGCTTGATCCGGGAGATTTTTCTACAGACGACTCTCCAAGAATTCAACAAGCTTTAGATCAAGTGGGACAACTTCCTCTTGATGAGAATGGTTTCAGAGGATGTGTATTGTTGAAAAAAGGGAAATACAATATTTATAACACGATATATATAAAGTATTCGGGAGTTGTGTTGAGGGGAGAAGGAGATGATGAAAATGGTAGCGTACTAGTGGGAACTAAACCTGATCATTATAATTTGATTTCTGTAGGACTTGATGTCTCTTATATAAAAGATGGAAATACACAACAGAAAATTATAGATACTTATGTTCCCTCCGGAACACGAATAGTTACAGTGGCAAATACTGCTGCTTTTAAAGTGGGTGATAATGTTATTGTTGAAAGGCCTAGTACTGCAGAATGGATTAATTACATTGGCATGGATCGGATACCGGCTAGTTGGGTGTCAGTAGTGGGTTTAACAGACAGTAAAATAAGAAGTTTGCGTAACCAAGGTTTGCTGAATGCAGATGAAACCATGTATGACAAAACTATACAATGGATACCGGGGAGTAGAGATTTATTTTTTCGTAGGACTGTTACATCCGTTAGTGGAAATAAAATTACATTAAATATTCCTATAACCAATGCATTGCAAGGAAAATTCGGAGGAGGTTTGATTTATAAATATCATTATGTGCCGGGAAATTTGGTAGAACGTGCCGGAGTTGAGTTTTTAAGAGCGACATGTGTGTACGATACTACAGTTACAAAAAGAAATAAATATATTGGAAATTATTGTTCTGATGAATATCATGCCGATAGAATGGTTTCGTTTGCAGCTTGTAAAAATGTATGGGCACGTAATCTGACTACTTTTAATCTAGGGCATGGAATCTCAACCGGAAAAGAATGCACTTTTTGCACTATTCAAGATTGTAAGAGTTTAGACCCTATTGCTACCATACTTGGTGGATATAGGTACGCTTATAGTATAAGCGGACAAATGTGTCTGGTACAACGTTGTTATTCGAGAAATTTCCGACATGACTTATCTTTCGGTGCTTCCGTCCCAGGTCCTAATGCTTTCGTAGATAATTGGGGAGATATGAGTTTCTCTACTTCCGAACCACATCAGCGTTGGTCTACCGGAGGATTATTTGATAATTGTTCCTATAAAGGGCCTGATACAGGTATGAGTGCTTCAAATAGGGGAAGTTCCGGAACAGGACATGGTTGGGCGGGAGCTCAAATGATTTTTTGGAATTGTAAATCAAGGTATGTGATCGTAATGAAGCCTCCTACAGCCCAAAATTTTGCCATAGGAAACGGAAGTCAAGGAAAATCCTGTTCAGGAACGGGTGAAGAATGGTATAGTGAGAAAAGTATTCAAAACAGTATAAATTACCTGAATGGTACTTCTCAAAATAATTTCCAATATACAGGCTCTCTCCATGTAGGAGATGGGTTTATTGAATTTTCTGATGCTGTAGTGTCTCCAAAATATTTGTACTATCAACAGCTTTGTGATAGGTTAGGGGAAGAGGCTGTGAAAAATGTAACAACCCGTACCCAACAACAAAAAATATTCCCCAGAAAAAGAAATGTTCATTAAGATAATATCAGAGATATGAATCGATTAAAATCTGTTTTCTTTGTTTTAAGTCTTTTGCTGATTGGTATTTTTATCCATTCATTGACGGCATTGGCCAATGGTTCTTTCGGCGGAGAGGTTGTTGCAAAACAAGAATCGGCTAGTTCAGGCCCTTTGTATGGAACTGGTTGGATAGAAAAACCATATACTTATGCTATCCATAGTCCTTGGGATCTGGATAAGAGCGAACGTTACCAATATATTGCAGAAACAAAAGAGCATCGCTTTTGGATTTACAGAAAAGATAAACCTTTTAATGAAACAAGCGATACGTCTCCTCGTTGTGAAATACGCATAAAAAATAATTACACATCAGGGAATCACCAGTTTGAAGCAGATTATTATTTCGTTGAAGGCAGTGATCGTCCTTGTGTCATGCAAGTATGGCTTGGTTTTCAGTTATTACTGAGTAAAGAAAACGGAGGTTCGCTTTATTGTTGGAAATATGATGATGAATTAATAAACAATATATATGGCAGGTGGATACATGTGAATGTTGTACATATGATGGATGAAGGTGATATTTCGAAAGGCGGCATAGTGCATGTATATTTGGATGGCATATTAGTAAGTTCTGTCGATGCCAATATGACCGGAGAAGATAACTATTTTAAATGTGGTGTATATACCAGTAGAAGTGAAAAAAGTGAAGTTTGGGTGCGTAACATTAAGATATATGAGCAATCAAATGAAACATCAATAGAAAAGAAACAAGTTAAATTTGATGATATTGTTCGTTTGAATTCCGGGAAATTACTTGTTGAAACTACAGCTGATACAATTGTAGATATATATGATGTGCAAGGAAGAAAATTGCTGTCTACACAAGAAAAGGAAATAAATATAGAACGGCATGGAACTTTCATCATAAAAGTATCCGGCAATGATTTTACGGTTACCAAAAAAATAGTGAATTGAAAAACATAATGAGATTTATCTTACGAGGTCATTTAGATTTTTGCATTTAATCACCTATCAAAAATCAGTTTTTCGGCCTCGGGCAAATGGCGGGAAGAAAAATATGTAGTGATGGTGTTAAAAATGAAACCTTGTTTGAGCATCTCAGATGCGAGTTTGGTTTTATTTAGCCGTAACGCAGTATTTTTTAGCCATTTGGACGCAGCCTTGATCTTTTTGTTACTTTTTTCATCAAGGGAAAAAGCAAGATACTAAATATTTAATTTTATAAAGTCTAAACGGACTTTACAAAGGAATTTGTGACTTAATGAATAAATTAATACTTTTATTTTTTTGAATATGAATAAAAAAACAAATGCAAGGCCTTTTTCCCTTGCTCTTTTATTGGTTGTATTTTGTTCTCAAAGTTTAGTAGCTCAGGTTACAAGTAAATTAATTTATCCGGGCAAGGATGGAAAGTTGGTATATAAACCTTATACTAATGAAGGGGATATATTACCCGACTTTTCTTATTGTGGTTACATGGGCGGTGGAGTGGCTATTCCGGATGTTCCTGTGAAAATAACGCTTGAACCGGGAGATTTCTCAAAAGATGATGTTCCCAGAATTCAGGAAGCGATAGATAAAGTGGGAAAAATGCCTCAAGATGCTAAAGGCTTTAGAGGTGCTGTTCTCCTGAAAAAAGGACGTTATAATGTTAGGAATACCATTTATCTTCGGCATTCGGGAGTCGTTCTCAAGGGAGAAGGAGATAACGAAAAAGGTAGTGTATTGGTTTGTACTAAAAAAGAAGCATACGATTTAATTATTGTAGGAACATCAGCTTCTAGTGTAAAAGATGAGAAATCTCAACAACAAATTACAGATAAATATGTACCTTCGGGAGTTCGTAAGTTTACAGTATCTAATGCCAAAATGTTTCAAGTAGGAGATAATGTTATCGTTGAACGTCCAAGTACTGCCAAGTGGATTTCGTACATAGGAATGGATAAAATCCCTGCTCGTTGGGTGCCGGTAGAAGGTTTGAGCCAAGGAAAAATATCACAATTGCGTCAACAAGGATTGTTAAATGCAGATGAAACACAATATGACGGAACCCTACAATGGACTTCCGGAAGTAAAGATTTATCGTTCCGTCGTGTTATCACAGCCATTAAAGGAAATGAAATAACAGTTGATATTCCATTAACAAATGCCTTCCAACAAGAATTCGGAGGAGGAGTTGTTTATAAGTATAAATATGATGATGGTTATCTTACCGAACAAGCCGGTGTTGAGTATTTAAGAGCAGAAAGTTATTATGATCCTAAAGTGACGAAAAATGACAGGAGCATTGGAAAATATTGTGCTGATGAAAAACACGCACAACGTTTTGTTACTTTCAATACTTCTAAAAATGTATGGGCAAGAAATTTAACCACTCTTTATATGGGGCATGGTTATGCCACCCGGAAAGAATGCACTTATTGCACCATTCAAGACTGTCAGTTTTTAGATCCTATCGCTTGGATTAAAGGAGGTAGAAGATATGGATATGGAATAGGAGGACAAATGTGTTTGGTTCAACGTAATTATTCACGGAATGCTCGTCATGATTTGGCTTTTAGCGCTTCCGTACCTGGCCCTAATGCTTATGTTGATAATTGGGGAGATATGGGCTTTACTGGAGTGGAAACTCATCAACGTTGGGCTGCCGGAGGTTTGTTTGACAACTGTTCTTATCAAGGTCCCGGATCACACTTAAATTCCGTTAATAGGGGAAGTGCAGGAACAGGACATGGATGGACGGGAGCTCAAATTGTTTTTTGGAACTGTAAATCACGCTATACCTTGGTGATGAAACCGCCTACGGCACAAAACTTTTCTATCGGTAATTATGGAAAAAGCTATTCGGACAACAAAGAATGGATAACTCCGGAGGCAATACAAGCAGGTATAGACTATATTAACGGGACATCTGGAAATAATTTCCGTTATGAAGGTATCCCCGTTGTGGGAGACGGATATATAGAATCTCCAATTGCTTATGTTTCTCCTCAATATTTGTATTATAAACAACTTTGGGATAGAAAAGGAGAAGAGGCTGTAAAACAAGTAACAACAGTAAAACAACAGCAACTTATTTTTGAAAAATAATATATAATGCGAAAGACTTTTTATCGGTTTTTATTGGTTTGTTTATTATGCACCATAGGTCATTTTTCTCTTGTTGCGAAAGAAGATCCGGGTTTAGAAACCCCCGTAGTTAATGTAAATCCCCTGCCGGAGTACGATTATGCCAATTTGGATTATTTTATGACCCTTGGCATCGCCCGTACGCACAAAGGACGGCTATGGAATTGTTGGATATCGGGAGGAGATAGCGAGGAAGGCTTTTTGTTGATGAACAAAAGTGATGATAATGGTGAAACCTGGTCTAAGCCGATGTTGGTCATAGATCCGCATGATAAAAAATTAAAAGAAAAACGGCGGGTACTTGTCGCGGTCCCTTGGGTAGATCCGGATGGGCGTTTATGGTTGTTTTTTGACCTGTCAATGAAAAAATTCGACGGAAGGGCAGGAGTTTGGTATACTATCTGCGATAATCCGGATGCGAAAGAACCCGTTTGGTCAAAGCCTGTGCGTATTTGGCATGGGAGTGCATTAAATAAGCCAACGGTTTTATCAGATGGTTCTTGGGTATTGCCTATTGTCTTGTGGCAAAAAGAAAGGATATGGGATCCTTACAAAAGTACTTATCTGGATTTAGATAAAGAACGGAAAACTCAGGTTTTTGTCTCTAAGGATAAAGGAAAAACATGGGAGAAAAAAGGAGGTGTATTGTTCGAGGAAAGAACTTTTGATGAAGTGCATATTACGGAATTGAAAGATGGCAGGCTTTGGATGACTTGTCGTGTAAAACGGGGAATAGATCAAAGTTTTTCAAACGATAAAGGGCTTACGTGGACAAAGCCTGTTTTCTTTTTACCGAACAACAGCGCCCGGCATTTTATCCGGAGATTGAAATCAGGAAATCTGCTTCTTGTTAAGAATGGAGAATTGGATGAAGCAGCTTCCAAGAGGGTGCGATTAAAAGCCTATCTTTCTAAAGATGACGGAAAAACCTGGTTAGGAGGATTATCTATTGACGAGCGTACAAATGTTACTTATCCTGATGGAGATCAAGCTCCCGATGGTACCATTTATGTTTCGTATGATTTGAGAGGAAAACAAATATTAATGGCACGTTTTAAGGAACAAGATGTAATAGATGGAGCATATAATTCTCCGGGGTCAAAAAACAAAATCGCATTGACTCCTGATTATAGTGTTTCGGGAATTAAACCACTGAATACTTATCCTTTGAATAGCCATGATATCAGTTGTTTGTTGCCATGGGGGCCATATTCCAAGAGGTATGCAGGAATCTCGCATATTCCACATAAGGATGAGGGATTAAGATTTGATTTTTCTGTTATGCCGGGATATTACCGCAATAAGCAGTTAGTTCCGCATGTACTTTTTGAATCTTCTTATTTTCCTTGGGATTTTTCTCCTTCCATGAAACGTATTACTTATCGTTATCAATTAGAATGGAAAGACAGGGTATATGTAGATGTTACCTATTATATGCTTGACAAATCGAGAGTGTTGGTGGAGATGAAAAGTGTAAATAACACAAGTATCAACCAAAATCTCATTTTCAATAACATGGCATATATTGATTATCCTGAATCGGCTTCTAAAATAGGGGTAAGCGGTGGAGATCATTTAAAATGGTATTCTGCCATTGATTATTCCGATTTGGATTTGGTGGTTAAAACTCCCCAGTATAATTTGGTGTATGATGGATGGATGCGTAATGAACAATCAAATGAATTGTCTGTAAGCCGGAGTGTGTTGGGAAAAGGATTCGGAAAAAATGCCGGAGATAAAGTCAGTTATAAAGTGACGGTAGGTGACAAAGAAGGGATATTACTTATCAGGTATTTGTCGGCAAAAGATAGCCAAGGTAAATTTTATTGTAAAGGATTAGTCGACGATACTATTACCTTGAAAGGAACCGGAAACTTTGAGCAATTAAAAGTTCCTTATCGTACCGAAAAAGAAGGAGAAGTTGAATTTTCTTTGCAGTCAGTTTCTCCAAATACCATTCAAATAGATGGTTTCTTTGTCGGAGGAAAGAATGATTTCAAGAATCTTTCTTTTGCGGAAAGGGTGCTTCCGTTTACGCCGGAATTGGAGAAGGGGAAAACCGGACAAGATTTTATTTTGAAATATAAAGAAATCGATAGCTATTATGGGGTAGCATGGAACTACAAAGAATCTGAAATCCGGGAGGTATTGAATAGCGAATTAGAATCTTTTTTCAGGAGAAAAGTTCATGACCACGTATCGGAAAAACTAATAGGAGATAAAAATTGGCATTATACTAATGCTTTCCTGCGTCCGATTGTTCTGGCTCCTCATTCCGAACAAAAATTATACACATTGATAAGTGCCGGAGATAAAATGGCTGTAGAAAAGGATATCGAAGCGTTTCATAAAAATCCTAAATCTTATGTAGAAAAATCCGGTAAACTAGTTGGTTCGGAAGCTCCGGAAAAATTGTTGCCGGGTGGAAAAGAGTATTTATTCGGAAAACAATTATTACAGGCTTCTATTCTTTCCAATATTTCGTATCCGATTTATACACAAAGGGAATACATCCGACATTTTACTCCCGGGAAAAACTGGAATAGTTTGTATACTTGGGATTTAGGATTTATTGCTTTGGGACTTCTGGATATAGATGAGGAAAAAGCTTTTGAGGCCATCAAAGCATATACTACCCCCGTAGGTAGCCAGTCGGCATTTATACATCATGGAACCCCTATGCCTATACAGATGTTTGCTTATTTGGATTTGTGGAATAAAACGGAAAATAAAGAAATGTTGGCCTTTTTATATCCGAGGCTGAAACAATATTATGATTTTATGGTAGGTAATAATCCGACTTCCACCACGCGTATGAAGGGTTCAAATTTGCTACGTACCTGGGATTATTTCTATAATTCGGGAGGATGGGACGATTATCCTCCTCAGCAATATTTCCACAAAAAACAACCTGGAATTAAAGTAACTCCTGCCGTGTCTACCGCAGCATATATCAGGGCGGCGAAAATATTGAGGATGGCGGCAAAGGATTTAGGTTATAAACAAGATGTAAAAGAATATGATAAAGAGATCAAGATTTTTTCTGACGCATTACAAAAATACTCTTGGGATCCGGAAGCTGCTTACTTCAGTTATGTGTTACATAACGATAAAGAAGAAGCCGTAGGAGTATATAAATATGAAAAAGATCAGTCTAATTTTAATAAAGGATTAGATGGCGTATATCCTCTGATATCGGGAATATGTACTCCGGAACAAGAAGAAGCGCTTATTGCTCATCTGTTCTCGGAGAAAGAATTGTGGACTTCTGTAGGGATTTCTACTGTTGACCAATCTGCATCGTATTATAAAAATGACGGATATTGGAATGGCGCCGTATGGATGCCCCATCAATGGTCTATGTGGAAAGCGCTACTCGATTGCGGCAAAGGAGAATTGGCTTTCAAAATAGCTCAAAAGGCCTTACAGGTTTGGGAAAAAGAATGCCAAGAAAGTAATTATACTTTCGAGCATTTTATCATATCTTCTGGCAGAGGAGCCGGTTGGCATCAGTTTTCAGGATTATCTTGCCCCGTTATTAATTGGTTTGCATCTTATTACAAAGTAGGAAAGGTAACTACAGGTTTTGAGATCTGGATTGAAAATGCTGCTTTTAATGATGATTATACCGAATATAAAGTACAACTTCATTTGGATGATTCAACCAAGCCTCACATGAGGTCAATGTTAGTATGTCTTAATCCTGATTTTAAATATGCGGCTTCCTTTAACGGAAAACAGCTGCCTGTGAAATCGTATCATGCAGGTTTGTGTGAAATAACTTTACCTTCTACTAACTCCGGAGGAGAATTAAAAATAGTGAAAGAAAAAAAATAATAAAAATCTTATGAAGAAAATATTGATTAGTTTAGTATTAGTCTTTACATGGTATAACGGAAATCTGAAAGCAGAAATTCAACTTCCAGCACTTATTTCAGACCACATGGTCTTAAAACAAAAATCATCAACTCCTTTGTGGGGAACAGAGATCCCTCGAACTCAAGTTACAGTGGAAACAAGTTGGAATAATAAAAAATATACCACTACTACAGATGAACAAGGAAATTGGATGCTTTCCGTTCAGACTCCTCAAGCCGGAGGTCCTTATGTGATTCGCTTTTCAGGTACTAATAAAATAGAGATTCAAGATGTGTGGATCGGTGAAGTTTGGCTGAGTTCCGGACAATCTAATATGGTTTTCGAAATGAGAAGTGATGTTCATGCTGAAAAGTATATCCCTCTTGCAAATAATCCTCAAATAAGGCTTTTTAAGATAGAAAAGCAAAAAAATTACAAAATAATGCGCACATTTCCGGATAGTACCACCTGGAGAATATGTACTCCTGAATCGGTGAAGAAATTTTCGGCGATGACTTATTATTTTGCAAATGAACTGCAAAAGAAATTAAATGTTCCCGTAGGAGTTATTAATGCTTCCTGGGGAGGTTCTCCTATAGAAGCCTGGATTCCTACGGCAATTATTAAGTCGGATACGATTCTTCAACGTTCTGTTACCCGTTGGGAAGGATGGAAAAGAAGTTATAAAAGGGATACTCTTAAATATGCTAAAGAAGAAGCTGCTTATCAAAAGGATGAATCTCTTAAAAAACCGGAACTGCCTCGAAGTATGTATATGATGAAGCGTAAGCATCGGCAATACGGAGTTTTATATAATGGGATGATTGCTCCCTGCACTCCCTATGCTTTATCAGGAATACTCTGGTATCAGGGAACATCTAATGTGGGATATGCAGATGAATACGAACGTCAACTGAATGCTTTGATCACATCATGGAGAGATACCTTTAAATGCCAGGATTTACCCGTTATTGTAGGGCAACTTACTGCTTATAGATATGATCCGGAAAAAGCGTATGTTTTGCGTGAGGCTCAATTGAATCAAAGGAAACTACCTGATACTTATGTATTTTGTTCCATGGATCATGGAGATTTAAAAGATGTGCACCCTACTAACAAACAACCGTATGGACAACGATTTGCTTATCTGGCTTTAAATAAAGTTTATGGTATGAAGGATGTCGCTTGTATGTGTCCTTCTTTGAAAGATGCAAAAATAGAAAAAGGACAAATTGTTATTTCTTTCAATGACGGAGAAGGCTTGTATATAAAAGGAGATATTCAGGAAAATCTGTTCATTGCCGGGGAAGATGGAGATTTTGTTCCTGCAAAGGCAAAAATAACTAATGGTAAATTGGTTGTTTATTTTCCTAAAGAACTTAGACCGACTCAAGTCCGCTATTTATACAATAACACGGGAACAGTGAATCTTTATAATAAATACAATCTTCCGGCATTCCCATTCAGGGTGTCTTTGTGAAGAAAATTTGATTTTGACACATCTTCAAAATAATGGCCTCGGGCAAATGGCGTTATGTTCTAATTTCGAGCATAGTGAGCTTTATCAAATAATACCTTGATGTCGAAAAGCTGCCCGAAGCGAAAGAGCCAAAGGCGATTGAGTAAGTTCTTTTCGACAAAGCCCCTTTTTATCAAGAAAAAAGGAATGGTTTCTAAGGCACCAGTCTTGATTTTTTGTAATTCAAAAAGTTAAAGTATCTTTGATTTCTAAATTTAATAGATAAATCTACAATGAAAAAAACAAGTTTGCTATTCAGTATCATTCTTTTCTTAACTACTCTACAAGTCAAGGGACAAACAAAGTCGTTTATGGATCCGCCGGAAATAATAAAAAATCCGAAAAATGTTCCTGAATATTCTTCCCGGATTCGCAAATTTACAGGTATATCAAGCATGACAGTCACTCCTGAAGGGCGATTATGGGCTACTTGGTATTCAGGAATAACCCCCGGGGAAGATACGAACAATTATGTTGTATTGGCTACCAGTACAGATAAAGGCAACAGCTGGGAAGAAGTATTGGTTGTAGACCCCGATGGGAAAGGACCCGTAAGATCGTTTGATCCGGAAATATGGATAGCTCCGGATAATTCGTTATGGCTTTTTTGGGCACAACATATCAAAGAAGAAAAGACCAAAGCAGGTGTTTGGGCCATTAAGACATACGACATGGAAAGTTCATCGCCAGAATGGACTACTCCCACACGCATAACAGATGGAGTAATGATGTGCAAGCCAACAGTTTTATCAACCGGTGAGTGGATATTGCCAGTATCAACATGGTTTGTTGCTGAAAGTGCAAAAGCCGTAGTTTCAGCAGATAAAGGTAAGACATGGAAAGTAAACGGAGGATGCACAGTTCCGGAAGATGCAATACGATTTGACGAACATATGTTTGTTGAGAAAAAAGATGGTTCTTTATGGTTGTGGATTCGAACTAAAAAGGGAATCGGTGAATCTATCTCTAAAGACAAAGGTAAGACATGGACTCCATTAAAATATTTACCTATTAAACATACTAACTCCCGCTTTTTTGTAAGGAGATTACAATCAGGTAATTTATTGCTTGTTAAACATGGGCCTATTAATGAAAAGACAGACAGAACTCATTTAATGGCCTTTATTTCAAAAGATGATGGTGAAACATGGTCAAAAGGATTATTGATCGATGAAAGATACAAAATATCTTATCCTGACGGACAACAATCCAAAGACGGTTATATTCATATAACATACGACTATAACCGGAAAGCAGAACAAACAATTTATTACACCAAGTTCAAGGAAGAAGATATACTTTCCGGTGATTATGATTCGAAAATCATGGAAGTGTTCAGAAACAGGAAAATTATTAGTAAAGGGGGCGAACAATAATTATTAGAAAACTATTACCTTTTATAAACTCACATTAGTTTAATGAAGAGTTTTTTACTATCAAAAAGCAATTATTTCTTATTCAATAGGCCTTTAGAAAAATTGTTTTAATTTTGTTTTACCGATGTAATGGTGTATTTTTGTTTCAAAATTGCGTGAACTAAGATAATATAATTAAGAGAATTAGTTTTGAAAAATAAGAATCCGGAGATGAAAAATGTTTTGATTATTTGTGATACTTTTCCTCCTGCATTTGCTCCCCGGATGGGATATTTATGTAAATATCTTCCTGAATATGGTTGGAATCCCATCATAATAACTGAAAAGCAGCCGCATAATATTTATCCGGAGTTGGCGGAGGATAGGAGTATTACCTATATCAATTACTACCAATCAACTAATAAATTCATCCAACAACTAAAATACACGTTTGTCTTTCTTGCTGATTTTTTCTTTGATTATAAAAATATTGCGATTAAACGAACAGCTCAAAAAATCATAGAAAAACAAAAAATCTCTCTGATACTTTCAAGTACTTATCGTGTTTTTCCGGTGAAAGCAGCCTGCCAATTGAGCAAAAAAAACAGTTTGCCCATCGTGATGGATTTGAGGGATATTGTAGAACAATTTCCCAAAAATGAACATGTCAGTAAACAATTTTCTCACTCAAAATGGTTGAACAGGATTATCTCATCACTTATTACCCGGAAACTTCTAAGGCAACGTAATGTGGTATTGAAAAAGGCTGATTATGTTACTACTGTATCCGAATTTCATGTAAGAACACTGAAAAAATACAATGAACATGTTACTTTGATCTATAATGGTTATGATCCGGAATTATTTTTCCCGAAAAGAATACAGTCACCGGTATTTACTATTGTTTATACAGGAAGAATTTTAAGCCTTGAAATGGAAGACCCTTCTTTGTTATTTCAAGCTGTTTCAAGTCTTTCAAAAAAAGGTGTTTTAAATTCCCAAGATTTCCGGATACAATTTTATACTGATGAAAAAACAAAAAGGATCATACAAGGACTATCAGAAAAATATGGGGTAGAGATATTTGTTGATTGTTATGATATGGTACAATCTTCTTTTGTTCCCGGTATTTTACATAATTCTTCTATATTATTATTGTTGACGAATAAAGCAGAAACAGGTTCCAGGGGTATTATGACCACTAAATTTTTCGAATATTTAGCCGTGGAAAAACCTATTTTATGTGTAAGGAATGATGAAGATTGTTTGCAAGAACACATCATAAAATCTCAATCAGGCATTTCAGCAGATACTGTAGAGCAAGTGGAAAATTATATCATGGAGAAATATACGGAATGGAAAGAAAACGGATACACACACCAACAAACAAATAAAACATTTGTAGAACAATTTTCAAGAAAGATTCAGGCAAAAGAATATATTTCCATATTTGAATCGTTGCTCCAACAATAAAACCGCATAATATTGGTTATATTTGTATCGCAATAAGAATTTTTTTCTATGATTGTATAGCATATAAGAGTATGATATCTATTTGCATACCAGTATATAATTTCAATGTTACCGAGCTTGTAAAATCGTTGCAGGAAGAAGCTGAGACTTTAAATATACCATACGAAATACTCATTTCCGATAACAACTCCGAAGAAAAATTTCGCGAAGAAAATAGTTTATTATCAGCACTCCCGAATGTAAATTATATGCAATCGGAAATTAATCTTGGAAGAACAGGAAACCGTAATCTTTTATTCAAAACATCAAAATTTTCCTATATTCTTTTTATGGATTGTGATTCAAAAGTTGTAAAAAAGGATTATTTGAAGAATTTTTTACCTTATTGTATCCCGGGAATTGTTTGTTCAGGAGGAAGGGCTTATTTGGATGAACCGGTGGAAGACAAATTTCTGTTGCATGATAGAGTGGGAAAAGCAAAAGAAAGTTTTTCAGCTGAACAACGGTCTAAAAACCCGAATAACAGCTTTATGTCTTGTAACTTTTTGATTGACAAAAGAATATTTGATGTTGTAAAATTTGATGAAAGACTACAAGGATATTGTAATGAAGATACGCTATTCGGTATAGAACTCAAGAAGAAAGGTATTATCATTCAGCATATAGATAATCCGTTATATCATATAGGATTGGAACCGGCAGATGTATTTTTGTCCAAGATTGAAGATGGACTTCGTAATTACCATAAAATCAATCAACTGTATAATAATGATCCTGTATTTATAGATTCTTGTAAGATACTGAAATTGCAAAAATATTTAAAAATATTTTATCTTCACAAAGTGTGTAAATCCCTTTTTTCTACATTCAGAAAAAAAATGTACAATCATTTAACAGGAGCTAATCCTCATTTATCGATATATGATTTATATAAATTGGGATATCTATGTTATGTGGAAGATGCTCAACTTAAATAATTTGTTTGTTACCCTAAAATAAGATCAGATGAAAGTAGTAATTCTAGCAGGAGGTGTCGGAAGCCGGTTAAGCGAGGCAACAAACTTAATTCCCAAACCCATGGTCGAGATAGGAGGACAGCCTGTCTTATGGCATATTATGAAAATATACAGTCACTATGGTTTTACTGAGTTTATTATTTGTTGCGGTTATAAACAATATGTTATCAAAGAATATTTTGCTAATTATTTCCGTCATAATTGCGATATGACTGTTGATCTTTCCAATAACAGTATTACTATTTTAGATAATTGGTCGGAAGATTGGAAAGTGACTATGATAGATACAGGCTTAAATACAATGACCGGAGGAAGAATCAAACGTATTCAACAATATATTGGCAATGAACCGTTTTTGTTGACTTATGGAGACGGGGTAGCTGATATAGATATACACCAGACTATTAAATCTCATAAAGAATCCGGAAAATATCTTTCTATGACAGCCTATCAACCGGGAGGAAAGTTAGGCGTGTTGAATATTCAGGAAGATGGCATTGTAAAATCATTTGAAGAAAAACCTTTGGCGACCGGAACTTGGATTAATGCCGGATTTTTTGTTTGTGAACCGGAAATATTCAGTTATTTGCATGGAGATCACGAAATGTTTGAAAAAGAACCTATACAATCTATTTTAAAGGAAAAACAACTTCATGCATATAAACATACAGGTTTTTGGAAATCAATGGACACATTGAGAGATAACGTCGAGCTTAATCAAATGTGGAATTCGGAAAAGGCTCCCTGGAAGATCTGGTAAATCATCAAATAGTGGAGCATGGCATTTAAAGACATCTATAAAAACAAAAAAGTTTTAATTACGGGAAATACGGGCTTCAAAGGTTCTTGGTTGACTGTATGGTTAAAATCCATGGGTGCGGATGTGTATGGATATTCGATAGATATACCGACTCATCCCTCTATGTTTGAGATATTAGGGTTAGAGAAAAAAATTAAACATCAATGGGGAGATGTCAGGAATAAAAATGATTTAAACACCTATATTCAACAGCTTAAACCTGATTTCATATTTCATTTGGCAGCACAAGCCATTGTTTCGGAATCATTCAAAGAACCGTTTGAAACGGTTACCACCAATGTTGTGGGAACTGCTTCTATGTTGGAATCAATCTGTAATATTACCTGGAATTGTACTTGTATTTTAGTTACCAGCGATAAGGTTTACGACAATGTAGAGTGGATATGGGGATACCGGGAAAGTGATCAATTAGGAGGAAAAGATATTTATTCCGGTTCTAAAGGAGCTGCAGAATTGATTATTAAAAGTTATTGGAATTCATTTATAAAGAAAATGTCCCATATTAAATTGGGAATTGCCCGTGCAGGGAACGTAATCGGTGGGGGTGATTGGGCGCAAGATCGTATTGTGGTAGATTGTGTTAAAGCATTTTCCAACAATGAAGCGGTAGAAATTCGTTGTCCGAATGCCACGCGTCCCTGGCAACACGTTTTGGAGCCATTGAGTGGCTATTTAAATTTAGGATATTATCTCAGTGAAGGTAAAATTCAAAACGGAGAAGCTTTTAATTTTGGTCCACAAGCAGGACAAACAAAAACGGTATGGGAGTTAGCTAAGAAATTAGCCGGGTTATGGGGTTTAAATGCTGATAAGTTTGTTAAAATAGTGGATAAAGCTTCATTCAACGAAGCCACTTTATTAAAACTAAATTGTGATAAAGCGTTTGCTTATCTTCATTGGCATGCTGCTTTGAATAATGAACAATGTATAGCAATGATTGCTGATTGGTATCTCGCCTTTTATCGAAAGAACGATTCGGATATGTATCTGTTGACTGCGAATCAAATTGAAAGATATATACAAGAAGCCGCCAATCAACATTTAAATTGGGTAAAATAAATGGAAGGTGTTTCTTTACATCCGTTGAAACAAATGGTGCATCCTAAGGGAGATATATTACATGCACTAAAAGCTACTGATGAGGGGTATGCCGGATTCGGAGAAGTTTATTTCTCTCAAATAAAACCAGGTGAAATAAAAGGATGGAAAAGGCATAATCGCTTAACATTGAATTTAGTGGTAATTCTTGGAGAAATAAAATTTGTTATATATGATGATCGGGAAAATAGTTCCACTTATGGACAATTTAGAGAGTATATCATTTCTCCGGAAAATAATTATCAACGCCTGACTATTTCGCCCGGTTTGTGGATGGCGTTTCAGGGAACGGGAAAAGGAATTTCTATGCTGATGAATGTAATTCCTTCACTACATGATCCGTCAGAAGCGGATAATAAAGACCTTCAAAAGATATTATACCATTTTTAAAGATGAGGCTATTAATTACAGGAAGTACAGGATTTATCGGACAAAATCTGTTGCCGGAAATAGTTAAACGTTTCCCGGATATAGATATATTGACTATCAATAGAGATATAGAAAAAGCTGCTGAAATGTTTCCTTTCTGGCAGTGTTGTCATTGTCTTACAAGTACCATAAATCAAAAAACAGTAAAAGAATTTGATCCGGAAATTGTATTTCACTTGGCAACTCTTACTTCAGCAGAGAATGATCCGAAGATGATCAAGCCGATGATTGATGCTAATATCACTTTTGGAACGAGACTTTTGAACGTGTTGTCCGCCTCTCCATCTCTAAAGTTATTTGTGAATGTGGGATCTTTCTCAGAATATAGATCCGGATACCAAAAAATTGACGATGCCTATTTATATTCTGCTACTAAATCCGCTTTCCGCGTATTGGTAGATTTTTATTCCAATTGGAAAGGATTTAAGTATATTACCGCAGTACCTTATTCTGTTTATGGAGGAAAACCAACGGTAAAACGGCTGATGGATTATATTATGGAATCCGTAAATTCTCCTACACCTGTAGAAATGACTGCCGGAGAACAAAAACTTGATTTTATCCATGTAGCTGATGTCGTTTTATTTTTTATTCAAATATTAGAAAACACATCACTTTCTTATTCTTTGCCGAATGGAGAAGAGTTTCATCTGGGAACAGGGAAAGCTACATCCATCAGGGAAGTGGTAGGTATGGTAGAAAGAATATCCGGAAAAAAATGTAATATAGCTTGGGGAGCAAGACCTTATAGAGAACGGGACCTGATGTATGCAGTTGCTCCGACGACAAAGAATTCAAACTTGCTTAAATGGGATGCCGGTATCACTCTCGAAGAAGGCTTGAAGATGTTAGGGTCGTTATTGCTCTCATGAGGTTGTTTCGCAAACTGTGAAAGGAGAACCATGCCCCCTCCTAAAACCCAAAAAGTTAAGACTTGCCAGTCCGTTTAATAATATTCGTTTCCTTTGTTCAATTCACGTCCTAATTTTAATTGGATCATTTTTTATTTGCCGTGAACCTTTTGTTTCCCCCATTGGGGGGATAGGGGGAGAAAATACTTTATTGTCAAAACGCTGTTGAAGCGAAAGAGCGTAACGATTGAGCAAGTTCGTTTTGACTAAGCGTTTTTTTGATTCCTTTTTTGGCGCCACAAAAAAGGAATAGGAAATTACAAAGACAAAAAGTAAAATGACAAAATACAAGAAAAGCTGTCCAATAGGGCAGCTTTTCTTGATTGAGTTTATTTGGTTTAATTGTTAGAATACAGCGATTTTTTTCGTTTTGTTTCCTACTTTAACTATATACAAACCTTTTTGTACAGGAACAGTAACCTGACCCGACAAGTTTTTACCGCTTGCAATTACTTGCCCGTTGATGCTATAAACATTGTATGCACCTTCTTCAGCAATAATAATGGATTGTTTTTTAGCATATACATTCATTGCCCCTTTGTTGAGATCAATTTTATCATCTTTGATACTTGTGTTAGTAAAATAAGGAGTAATCACTATATCATCAATCAGATAAGCTAAAATTGTAGCCCCCGTGGTCATATAATCTATTCTTACCTGGGTATTGGAAGATTCTTCATCAATATCAAATTCAACAGTTTCCCATGCATTTTTGTCAAGGTCGATAACATAATCATCTACAGGATTCCAGGAAGTTCCATTGTCTGTGGTATAACTTACACTGATTGTAATCTCAGTTCCTGCTGCTTTTGCAGCAGTTAAAGCGCTTTCATAACCACCATAAACATTGGTACTGAATGATATTTTTTTCGCTCCATTAGGCATCTTCTTGGTTATCAGATAAGTTTCCGGTGCATCTAACAAAGAAGGTTTAATGGAATAAATCCCCAAGTTACAAGCACAGTTTTCAGCAACAGTAACAGCTAAGTTGCTTGAAGAATAAATACCTCTGCCGGAATTGGTAAACATATCAGAAAATACTCCACAAACAAAATTATTCCGGTTGAATGTAATGGAATACTGTTTAGTATCTGTCCCGTCAGGAGAAGTTACATCTATAGTAACTGTTTTTGAAGTTTCACTACTCGCAAAAGTTTTTACTTGATCATAGTTGGAAGTAACAGTAGATAGTTTGTTAGTCGCATCAATATATAAATAAGGAATAGTATCTGCTCCAAACCATAAATCTACTGAATAACTTAATGTTGCAGGGTTAAAGTTTGGTAGAAATTCTCCGTATGCAGAAGCCGGATCTTGGATGCCGATATTTCTTAAGGTGGCAATACTGTTGGAAACTTTCACCACCTTCATTTCATCAAAATGAAAATAGTCAGTTAAAACGTCATTAACTCTAAGATACATTTTACTGACATTAGTTGTTGATGTTGGAGTATAAACAAAAGAACTTGTATATTTAGTCCAGCCGGTGGTGTTTAATCTCCTTTGGAAAGGTTGCATAGCTTCAGATGTAGTGTTTTGTCTAAGCATATCTATTCTTGCGGCACCCTTACCATAAAAAGAAAACTCGTAACATCCCTGGGTATTATAATCATCTTCTGGGAAAGTGATGTCGCTGGTGGTAAAATATGTTGATCCTGTGCCAATGGTAAAAGGACTACCATCTTTGGTAAGGTTTTTAGTTGCTAATCTTAAGCAGAATCCTGTTCCTCCGTATCCTTGATTACTCCCTGATTTTGTATAAAAACCTGTACCTGCAGCCCCTGAGTTGAAGCCGAAACCATCAGGTTTAGCTTTTTTTTCAGCTGTACTACCACCCCAAGTTTCCAAACTTCCATTTGCAATAAGATTTGTTTGGGCCGACATGCTTCCTGCACACATACATGCGGCAAATGCCATAAGTAATAATTTTCTTTTCATAATAAATTTATTTATAGAATTAATGTACAAGCAAAAATAGGAGGTTGTAATGCCAAGTAAATATAAATTTGTACAATTTGCCTATAGAATAATTCAACTGAATAATTATTGTTGTAATAAATAGAAATTTTCAAAAAATATTCAGCTAGATGAATTAATTTTGTCTTTAATTCATTCCTTTTTTGTTGCGCCAAAAAAGGAATGAAGAAACTTTTTTATCAAGAAAAAAGAACAGTTTCCAAAGCGTCAGCTTTGATTCTTGCTTCTTTTTCATTAAGGAAAAAGAAGTATAAATATATAATGTATCAAATAGTATAAACTAATACTTATTGTTGAATTGATAAAATAATATTTTTATTAAAAACTTGTAAAATCAGAGAAAATAAACCTACCTTTGAATGTTCATTGATAGGCCTTAAAATTCATAATATTTAATTATCTTATGTCAAACACAATTTCTAGAAGATCTTTCTTGCAAAAAGGAAGTGTAGCTGCATTGGGACTGACAGTTGTTCCAAGCACAGTCCTGGGTAAATCTATGGGGCATACCGCCCCCAGTGACAAACTGAACATTGCCGGAGTTGGGGTCGGAGGACGAGGTTTCTCCGTCTTAAAAGGCATGCAAAGCCAAAATATTGTAGGCTTGTGTGATGTGGATTGGAAATACAGTGAACGGGTGTTCAATCACTTTCCTAAAGCGAAAAAATATTACGATTATCGTAAAATGTATGAAGAATTAGGCAAATCTATAGATGCTGTTATGGTTGCTTCTGCAGATCATACACATGCTATTATTGCCGCAGATGCTATGACTTTAGGTAAGCATGTTTACCTGGAAAAACCATTGACTCACAGTGTATACGAATCTCGTTTGTTGACAAAATTGGCTGCTAAATATAAGCTGGCTACTCAAATGGGAAATCAAGGATCTTCAGGAGAAGGCGTACGTAAAGTTTGTGAATGGATATGGAACGGAGAAATTGGAGAAATAACCAGAGTGGAAGCGTTTACCGACCGCCCTATATGGCCGCAAGGATTACCTACTCCGGAGAAAGCTGAAGATGTTCCTTCTACCTTGAAATGGGATTTATTCATAGGTCCGGCTAAAGAACGTGCATACAATTCTATTTATACTCCTTGGAATTGGCGTGGATGGTGGGATTTCGGAACAGGAGCTCTGGGTGATATGGCTTGCCATATTTTGCATCCGGTGTTCAAAGGTCTGAAATTGGGATATCCTTCTAAAGTACAAGGAAGTTCTACTTTATTGCTTACCGATTGTGCTCCTAATGCGCAAATGGTACGTTTTACTTTCCCGGCCAGGGATAATATGCCGAAAGTAGGAATGCCGGAAGTTGATGTAACCTGGTATGACGGCGGATTGCAACCGATGCGCCCGGAAGGAATGCCGGCCGGAAAGTCTTTAAACAATCATGGAGGAGGAGCTATTTTCTATGGAACAAAAGATACTTTGATCTGTGGTTGTTACGGAAGAGACCCGTGGTTGCTTTCAGGACGGGTTCCCAGTGCTCCGGAAGTGTTGCGCAAAGTGGAAGGATCTCATGAAATGGATTTTGTACGGGCAGCTAAAGAAAGTCCTTCTAACAGAGTGGAAACAGCATCTCCTTTCAGTGAAGCGGGACCATTCAATGAAATGGTTGTAATGGGAGTGTTGGCTGTGCGTTTGCAAGCTTTGAACCAGGAATTAAAGTGGGATGGAGAAAATATGAAGTTTACTAATATTTCTCCGGATGCTACTATTAAAACTGTTATTAAGGATGGTTTCCAAATCAAAGACGGTCATCCGAGTTTTAAGAAAACAATGACTGATCCGGTAAATGCCATGGCTTATGCCGAAGAACTTATCAAACATAATTACAGAACAGGTTGGCAATTACCGGCTATGCCTTGATTGATTAAATTTCATTTATAAATATAAATTATGAGAGTCATGAAAAAAATAGTTTATTTGCTTACTATTACTTTATTGAGTAGCGTTATGATTGCATGTGGTGGAATGAAAAACAAAAATTTGCCGAACAAAAAAGATACTACTCAAGTTCAAAAAGAAGGATGGATTACTCTGTTCGATGGAAAAACATTTGATGGTTGGAGAGGTTATGGCCGTACGGATATGCCGACAGCTTGGATCGTAGAAAATGGCGCTATCAAAATCAAAGGCTCAGGTACCGGAGAAGCGGGAGCCAAAGATGGTGGAGATATCATTTTTAATCGCAAATTCAAAAATTTTGAATTGGAATTTGAGTATAAAGTATCCAAAGGAGGAAACAGTGGTGTTTTCTACTTGGCACAAGAGAAAAAAGGTCAAAAAATTTGGAAATCTTCTCCTGAATATCAAATATTGGATAACGAAAATCACCGGGATGCAAAATTAGGTAAAGACGGTAATCGTAAATCAGCTTCTTTATACGATTTGATTCCGGCTGTTCCTCAAAATGCCAAACCTTTCGGAGAGTGGAACACCGGAGGTATTATGGTTTATAAAGGAACTGTGGTGCATAAACAAAATGGTGAAAATGTAGTAGAATATCATTTGTGGACACCGGAATGGGAAGATATGATCAGTAAAAGTAAATTCAAAGGCTGGACTGATTTTATCAATACCGGTGGTGAAAATCATGAAGGTTATATTGGTCTTCAAGATCATGGAGATGATATTTGGTTCAGAAATATCAGAATTAAAGTTTTAGATTAATAAAAGTAAAGCAGAATAAGAAATTGCCTGAAAAATCTAAATAATATTTACGGAACATACGAGGAAAGACAAGTGTTTGGTTAGATTTTCGTATGTTCCGTTTAATTTTCGAAATCTTTATTCTGTGTCTTGTTTCTACAATGAATATTTATTCAAAAGCGCAAACCTTCTGGCTCGTTGTGTTAAGAATGTTTATCGGATGGCATTTCTTATATGAAGGTATTGTAAAAGTATTAAATCCGCAGTGGACTTCTTTTGGTTATTTAATGGATTCCAAAGGATGGTTTTCTTCATGGTTTATTTCATTGGCAAGTAATGCTCAATTATTATCTGTTTCGGATTTCTTGAATGAATGGGGATTGGTATTAATCGGCTTGGGACTGATTATCGGTTGTTTTTTTCGTGTGGCATCTATTGCCGGAATCATACTGTTGTCTATTTATTATCTTTCTCATTGTCCCTTTATCGGAGCATCTTATATGATGCCTTCCGAAGGAGCTTATCTGTGGGTGGATAAAAATTTGATTGAAATAGCAGCGTTGGCCGTTTTATTCATGTTCCCGACTTCTCAAGAATTTGGTTTGGACAGATATATTTTTAAAGGAAAGAAGAAAAATGAAAAGTGAAGATAATCAAATGAATGTTCAGCCGGGAGATTCCGGGAGAAGGGTGTTGTTGAAGTCTCTTGTTGCAGTTCCTGTCTTGGGTGCAATGGCGTATGGTGTATATAAAAAGGGTAAATACGACAAAATGCATCGGGATATCAGTGATGTATTTAAATTGGATGCCAAACCAACTTTGATGGATGCGCAATCGGGTGGAAAAAAAATCCGCCTGGGATTCATAGGTTTTGGAATTCGAGGGAAATTATTGATGCAGGCAGTAGGATTTGCAGAACCAAAGTATATTGATGGACTAAAAGAAAAAGAAAAAAACAATCCTAAATATACCGGTTACAAAGATTTTATGGCACAAGACGACCTGAATGTCGAAATTACTGCTGTTTGTGATATTTTCGATGTTTACGAAGAAGCTGCTGCAACAGCTGCTTCTAATATTCATCGGGAAGGAACCGGTGGAAAATTAGGAAAAGCTCCCAAACGTTATAAAACTTATCAGGAATTGTTAGCTTCCGGAGAAGTGGATGCTGTAGTGATTTCTACTCCTGATCATTGGCATGCTCAGATGGCTATGGATGCAGCCAAGGCTGGAATACATGTTTATCTGGAAAAACCTTTGTCATGGACATTGGAAGAAACATATAGGGTGCGTAATGTTATCAGGGAAACCGGTATTGTTTTTCAATTAGGCCATCAAGGGAGACAAACAGATAGTTACATCAAAGCAAAGGAAATTATCGACAAAGGTTTATTAGGCCCTATCTCTTTGATAGAAATGACTACTAACCGGAATGATCCTAATGGTGCTTGGGTGTATAATATTATTGAAGGTTCTAATCCCGATACAATCGATTGGAAACAGTTTGAAGGACCTCAAGAGCAAATCCGTGAGTACACGGCGTATATGAAAAAATATGGGTTGGAGCGTTATGTTGGCCCTGAAGATAGAGATAAGTTCAGTTTGGAAAGGTTTTTCCGTTGGAGATGTTGGTGGGATTATAGTACCGGACTCAGTGGAGATTTATTGACACATGAATTTGATGCGGTCAATCAAATAATGAGAATGGGGATACCACATTCCGTGACTTCTTCCGGAGGAGTTTATTTTTTCAAAGATGGAAGAACTGTTCCGGATGTGCTTCAAACCAGTATGGAATTTCCGGATAAGAATTTCACGCTGTTGTATAGCGCTACTTTGGCGAGTAGAAGAGACCGGGGAAAGGTATTTATGGGGCATGATGCTTCTATGGAACTTTCAAAAATGATATCTGTGCAGGCAGATCCACGTTCTACGCTTTATAAAGAGAAAATAGAACAAGGAATCATTCCTACGGATGCGCCTTTTTATACCTATACACCGGGAAAAGAAGACTCTGATGCTGTAGCTTCAGCCACGGAATTGTATTTTGCCAAACGAGGATTGATGAATTCTTATATCAATGGCAAAAAATACAATACCACATTTTTACATATTCGTGAATGGTTGGAATGTATCAGACAAGGCTTAACGCCAAGTTGTAATATCGACGAAGCTTTCGATGAGGCAATTTCTGCACACATGGGTACCAGGGCTTATCTCGAAAACAGAACCATGTTTTGGGATAAAGAAAAACAAGAAATCGTAAGAGGATAATTATAAAAAATAAAATATTTACGTATGAGATCAATAAAAATAATTTTAATATGCTGCATCTTGGCAGTTATTTCAATGTCTAATTTCCAGCCGGTAGAAGCCGCTAATGATAAAGGGAAAAATATAGGCCTACAACTTTATTCGTTAAGAGAAGATATTAAAAAAGATTTTGATAAAACCATTGCAGTAGTAGCTCCTATGGGTTATAAATACATAGAAGCGGCGAATTATGCTGATGGTAAATTTTATGGATTATCTCCAAAAGAATTCAAATCTAAAGTGGAAGCTGCAGGATTGACTGTTTTATCTTCTCACACCAATCGTACTTTACCTGTCGATAACATGAGTTCGATTAATTGGGACGAAATCTGGCAATGGTGGGATGTGTGTATTGATGCACATAAAGCTGCAGGAATGAAATATCTGATCATTCCTTCTATGCCGAGAAATATTAAAAAACTGGATATTTTGAAAGACTATTGCAATTATTATAATAAAATCGGAGAAAAATGTAAAGCCAAAGGATTAAAGTTTGGCTATCATAATCATGCTTTTGAATTTGTTAAAATAGAAGATAAGATGATGTATGATTATTTACTTGAAAATACAAATCCTTCTTTGGTGCTCTTTCAAATGGACGTATACTGGGTAGTTAAAGGAGGAGAAAGTCCCGTAGAATATTTCAAAAGATATCCCGGACGGTTCGAATTGTTACATCTCAAAGATTATAAAGAACTCGGACAAAGTGGAATGGTAGGATTTGATGCCATATTCAATAACATTGATCAAGCCGGTACTAAATATTTGGTGGTAGAAGTAGAAAAATATAACTATTCTCCGGAAGAAAGTGTGAAAAGGAGTTTGGATTACCTTTTAAACGCTCCGTTTGTGAAAGCGGATTATTCTAAGTAAATAATGATTTAATATGCCAATGTGTTAATGAAGTCTTTTCGTTGGCATGTTGGCATTTTATTTTTTTTAACGCCATTTGCCCGATGCCGAAAGACTGACCCTCGATTAGGAAATTAAATGCAAAAGTATAAATAGTCTCTATATTTATTTTGGTTTGATTTTCTCTAATAAACCTTTGCAAGCGTCTTCTAATAAATCCAATACCAATTCAAATCCTGAATCTCCTCCGTAATAAGGATCAGGAATATGGTCATGTTGATATTGTTTGGAGAAATCGGTCATCCGATAGATTTTATGTTGTGATTCCGGATCGGGAGCTTTTTGCATCAATGCATCGATGTTGTTATCGTCCATTCCAATGATCAGGTCAAAGTCATAAAAATCTTCCGTTTTAACCGGACGTGAATGGCTTGTCAAATCATATCCTCTGCGTTTAGCATGTTTGCTCATTCGGTCGTCTGGCAATTCACCTTCATGCCAGCCGGAAATTCCGGCTGAATCTATGTATATTTGGTTTTCTGCTTTGGCATCTTTTACCAGTTTTTTCATGATACCTTCCGCAGAAGGAGAGCGGCAAATGTTTCCCAAACAGACGAAGAGTATTTTTGTTTTATCCATTTTATCCTACACTACCTTCCAAAGAAATAGACAATAATTTCTGTGCTTCTACGGCAAATTCCATCGGAAGGTTATTAAGGACTTCTTTGGCATATCCGTTGACAATCAGGCTTACAGCTTCCTCTGTTCCTATACCTCGTTGATTGCAATACAGAATTTGATCTTCACTGATTTTTGATGTGGTAGCTTCATGTTCTATAATTGCAGTCTCATTCTGGATTTCTCCATAAGGAAATGTATGTGCTCCACAATGATCACTGAGTAATAGGCTGTCACATTGAGAATGATTCCGCGCGTTTTCTGCATTTTTGGTAATTTTCACCAATCCCCGGTAACTATTTTGGCTATTTCCTGCGGATATGCCTTTGGAGACAATCGTACTTTTGGTGTTTTTACCGATGTGTATCATTTTTGTACCGGTATCTGCTTGTTGGTAATTATTAGTTACCGCAACAGAATAAAATTCTCCTACAGAATTGTCTCCCCGCAAAATACAACTCGGGTATTTCCAGGTAATGGCAGAACCGGTTTCTACTTGTGTCCAGGAAATTTTAGAATTATTTCCTTTACAGATACCACGTTTGGTCACGAAATTGTATATTCCGCCTTTGCCGTTTTTGTCTCCCGGATACCAATTTTGTACGGTTGAATATTTTATTTCTGCATTTTCCAGGGCAACGATTTCTACTATGGCAGCATGAAGTTGATTTTCGTCCCGCATGGGAGCGGTACATCCTTCAAGATAACTGACATAACTGTCGTCTTCGGCAATAATCAGTGTCCGTTCGAATTGCCCGGTGTTTTTGGCATTAATACGAAAATAAGTAGATAATTCCATTGGGCAACGCACCCCTTTGGGAATGAAAACAAAAGAACCATCACTAAAAACAGCCGAATTAAGCGTAGCAAAAAAGTTGTCACGATAATTTACTACAGAACCTAAATACTGTTTAACTAAATCCGGATGATGTTGTACAGCTTCGCTAAACGAACAAAAAATAATCCCTTTTTCCGCTAATACTTCTTTGAAAGTAGTTTTAACAGAAACACTATCCATTACAGCATCTACTGCCATGCCGGATAATTGTTTTTGTTCGTATAACGGAATTCCCAGTTTATCAAATGTTTTTAATAATTCCGGATCAACTTCGTCCAGACTTTGTGGTGCAATTTTTTGTTTGGGAGCAGCGTAATATATGATGTCCTGATATCGGATTTCAGGAATAACCAAATGAGCCCATGTAGGCATTTTCATCGTTTGCCAATATTCGAAAGCTTTCAGGCGAAATTCGCATAACCAGTCAGGTTCATTCTTTTTAGCGGAAATCATCCGAACTACTTTTTCTGTCAAGCCTTTGGGAAAAATATCAGTTTCAATATCAGTTTCAAAACCGTATTTATATTCGCTTGAAGTTATTTGATTGAGAATATCGTTGGGTTTATTGTTGTCTTGCATCTTTTTGTCTTGCATAATTCTACACTTCAAAAATATCTTTCGTTTTCTTTTTGATTGATTTTTCTTGTTGTTCTAATTCTTCTTTTTCTTTTAGAACAGGATTTTCCTCTTTTTGTTCGAACGGATAATTTTTAAATCCTTCTTCTATCTTATTTTTGATGAAAGGATAAAGGGTTGGAACAACAGAGCGGACTTTTTCGAACAATGCCGATTCTTTTTTGGTTTGTTCTTTGATCAAATGCGATTCACTGTCAAAAATAATGAGGAAATTGAAAATTAAGCTTAAGAAAAATATGGAAATAACAGCACCTATAAATCCTCCGGCCAGGTTATTCAAACATCCGAATGGAGTATAATTCCAGATTTTTTCTAACAACCTGGACAATAATCCCATGACAATAAAGATTAGAATAAAAGAAACAATGTAACAAACCGGATAGGTCAGGTATGATGGGATGAAACTTAGTTTTTCAGCATAAGGTTGAAGAATCCCGGCGATTCCTCCGGCGAATAAAATACCTAAAGCCAAGGCAATAAGTGAAACGACCTGTTTGATGAATCCATCAAACAGGCCTTTTATCACGGCAACCCCGATACATATAATTATGATGAGATCTAACCAATTCATTATAAAAGTTAAGAGTTGAAAGTTAAGAATTAAGAGTTGCCAGAAATATAATTTAACTCTTAATTCTTAACTCTTAATTTTTTAAAGCGTTTGTTTTACTTCAATTTGCTCAAATGATTCTACCATATCACCTACTTTAATATCATTGTAATTGGCAATATTCAAACCACATTCATATCCTGAAGAAACTTCTTTGACGTCTTCTTTAAATCGTTTCAAAGAACCTAATTCTCCTGTGTAAATAACAATACCATCGCGTATCAGGCGGATTTTGTTTCCTCGTTTGATTTTTCCCTCTTTGACCAAACATCCGGCTACAGTTCCGACTTTTGTTATCTTGAATACTTCCTGTACTTCTACAGTAGATGTTATTTCTTCTTTATATTCAGGAGACAGCATTCCTTCCATAGCTGATTTGATTTCTTCTATGGCGTCGTAGATGATTGAATACAAACGGATATCTACACCTTCTTTTTCCGCTAATTTTCTTGCACCGGCAGAAGGACGTACTTGGAATCCTACGATAATAGCATTAGATGCAGCGGCTAAAGAGACATCCGATTCGGAAATCTGTCCTACAGCTTTGTGGATGATACGCACCTGGATTTGTTCGGTAGACAAGCGTATAAGAGAGTCTGACAAGGCTTCTACGGAACCGTCAACGTCTCCTTTTACAATGATGTTCAATTCTTGGAAATTTCCGATAGCAATCCTGCGACCGATATCGTCCAAGGTCAATAATTTCTTCGTTCTAAGACCTTGTTCCCGTTGTAACTGTTCGCGTTTGTTTGCGATTTCACGGGCTTCTTGCTCGCTTCCCAATACGTGGAAAGTATCTCCCGCTTGTGGAGCTCCGTTCAAACCAAGAACCAATACCGGTTCAGAAGGTCCTGCGGAATCCATTCGTTGGTTTCGCTCATTAAACATGGCCTTTACCCTGCCGAAATAGGTTCCGGCAAGAACAATATCTCCTGTTTTCAAGGTGCCGTTTTGTACTAATACGGTTGAAATGTGTCCCCTTCCTTTATCCAAAGAAGATTCTATAATGGATCCGACTGCTTTTTTATTGGGATTTGCCTTCAAGTCCAGCAATTCCGCTTCCAGCAATACTTTTTCCAATAATTCATGGATGCCCATTCCTTGTTTGGCAGAAATATCATGGGACTGGTATTTACCACCCCAATCTTCTACCAGATAATTCATTCCGGCGAGGGTTTCTTTTATTTTCTCAGGATTAGCTCCTTGTTTATCTACTTTATTAATTGCGAAAACGATAGGAACATTAGCCGCAGAGGCGTGGTTGATCGCTTCCACTGTTTGAGGCATTACGTTATCGTCTGCAGCAACAATGATGATTGCTATGTCGGTTACACTTGCTCCACGAGCACGCATGGCGGTAAATGCTTCGTGTCCCGGAGTATCTAAGAAAGTGATTTTTCTTCCGTCTTCCAACATAACATTATAGGCTCCGATATGTTGAGTAATACCTCCTGATTCTCCCGAAATTACGTTTGTTTTTCGGATACTGTCCAATAAAGATGTTTTACCGTGGTCAACGTGTCCCATAACGGTTACGATAGGTGGACGAGATGTGAGGTCTTCTTCTCTGTCTTCCTCTTCTGCAATAGCTTCAACTACCTCTGCACTGACATATTCTGTCTTAAACCCGAACTCTTCAGCCACGATGTTGATAGTTTCCGCATCTAACCGTTGATTGATAGACACCATCATTCCGATACTCATACAAGTGGAAATAACTTGTACAACCGGAACGTTCATCATGTTAGCCAAGTCGTTTGCAGTTACAAACTCGGTAATTTTTAAGAGCTTGCTTTCCATTGCTTCCAATTCCATTTGTTCTTGTTGGCGTTGGGAAACAGCATCTCTTTTATCTTTGCGGTATTTGGCACCCTTGCCTCCTTTTCCTTTGACAGTAAGCCGTGCTAAAGTTTCTTTGATTTGGCGTTGTACGTCTTCTGTGTTTACTTCCGCTTTTACAGGTTTTCTTAATTTGAGACGTTCATCTTTACGGAAAGCATTTTGCCCTCCTTTTTCAATGTCGATTTTTTCTTTTTTGATGCGTGCGCGTTTCTTCTTTTTATCCAAATCTTCTGCCTCTTTTTTTACTAAAAGGGGTTTTTCGATTTTTGCATCACTATTTGCAACTTTTTTTAATTCGACAGTCTTATTTTTTTTGTCTTCACGTTCTTTCTTTTTTTCTTCTTTGGATTTTTTCTTCGGACGGGTTGTTTGGTTTATTGAAGAAAGATCAATTTTTCCCGTAACTTTGATAGAGGGTTCTATTACTGGTTTAGAAAGACGGAATACATCCTCTTTTGTTTCGTCAGAAGAAGTGATATCGCTTTCTTCCTCCTCAAGTTCTTCCTCTTCCTCTTCTTCTTCGAGATCGAGATCATCTTCCTCCCCTTCTTCAAAAGAATCGTCTTCTTCCTCTTCTTCAAAAATTTCTTCTTCTTCAATTTCTTCTTCAGGAACAGGAGATTTTTCTACGATGTTTGTAGGTTTTTTTTCCGGTTCTTTTTCTTCCGCTTGTACTTCTTCGGATTGTTCGGTTTTAGCTTTGGGCTTATTTAAGGCATCCAAATCAATTTTTCCGATTGTTTTGAATTGAGGCTTGAAATCTTCAGGGATTTCAGTTTTAATTTCTTCAATAGCCTTAGCTTCTGCAGCTTTTTTTTCTGCTTCGTAGCCTTCTATAGCGACACTTTCCCTTTTGTCCTTGGCATGTCTTTCCAGGCTGATTTTTTCGGATTCGATCTTCAGGTTTTTATCTTTACTGAACTCACGAAGCAAAATTTGATATTCTTCATCACTTACCTTGGCATTTGGATTTGCCTCTACGGTAAACCCCTTTTTCTGTAGGAACTCAACTGCAGTGGTAATTCCTATATTCAAGTCTTTTGAAATTTTTATTAATCTTATGGACATATTTCTTTTTTAGGGGAAAACTACTCAATTAATTATTCTTCTTCAAATTCGGATCGTAGAATAGAGATAACATTATCTACAGTATCTTCTTCCAAATCAGCTCTTTCTATTAGTTCTTCGCGAGATAATGCTAATACATTTTTCGCAGTGTAGCATCCGATATTTTTTAGTGCTTCAATTACCCATACTTCTATTTCATCGGAGAATTCATCTAAATAGATGTCTTCATCATCCATTTCGATATCGCGGAATACATCAATGGTATATTCGGTGAGCATACAAGCCAATTTGATATTCATACCTCCTTTACCGATAGCCATGGAAACTTCTTCAGGACGAAGAAACACTTCTGCTCTTTTTTCTCCTTCATGAATTTTGATAGAAGAAACTTTGGCAGGACTTAGTGCCCGTTGAATGAATAAAGAGGTGTTGGAGGTATAATTAATTACATCAATATTTTCGTTGCGTAATTCTCGAACAATACCATGTATCCGGGAACCTTTCATACCCACACAGGCACCTACGGGATCGATACGTTCGTCATAAGATTCTACGGCAACCTTAGCCCTTTCTCCGGGGATGCGTGCGATACGTTTGATGGTGATTAATCCGTCATGAATTTCCGGAACTTCCAATTCAAAAAGTCTTTGCAAGAAGATATTGGATGTGCGGGAAAGAATAATCTTAGGATTGTTGTTTTGATTATCAACTTTCACCACTACGGCACGAACAGTTTCGTTTTTACGGAAAAAGTCACTTGGTATTTGTTCACTCTTGGGTAAAATCAGTTCGTTTTCATCGTCATCAATCAACAGGATTTCCTTTTTCCACACTTGATAAACTTCTGCAGATACGATTTCTCCTATTTTTTCTTTATATTTGGCGTATAAGCTGTCTTTTTGGAGTTCCAGGATTTTAGATGCCAATGTTTGACGAAGGTTCAGTATTGCCCGGCGGCCAAAATCAGCAAAGTGTACTTCGTCGGTTAATTCTTCTCCTTCTTCATAGTCATCATCTAATTTTTTTGCATCAGACAATCTGATTTGTAAATTAGCATCTTCCAATGCATTGTCTGCTACAATTAGCCTGTTTCTCCAGATTTCAAAATCTCCTTTATCCGGATTGATGATTACATCAAAATTCTCATCAGTACCGAACATTTTTGAAATAACATTGCGGAAAGATTCTTCCAACACACTTACCATTGTTGTTCTGTCAATGTTTTTAAGTTCTTTGAACTCTGAAAAGGTGTCGATCAGGCTGACTATTTCTTGCTTCTTGGCCATCGTTATATTTTTTACTGTTTTTAAAACTTATATTTGGTATATTTTAACTCGTTATACGAAAATGGAAGATCTTCCTCTATTGTAATCTTGCGTTTGGCTCCTTCGGGTTTGACTTGTTTTTCAACAGTGAGAATAATGCCGCTTTCATCGGCATTATTCAAAATTCCATATAGTTTTTTGCCGTCTTTGGTCAAAACTTCTACATTATTTCCGATATTCTTTTGGTATTGCCGTAAAATTTTGAAAGGCTGAGAGATGCTTGCCGAGCCTACCTCCAGTTCAAAATCTTCTGCATCTCTGTCTAATTGAGATTCGATAAAACGGCTCATGGCAACGCAATCGTCTATGTTAACTCCGTTGTCTTTATCAATTTCTATAATGATTAGATTCCCCGGGTTGACAATAACGTCTACCAAATAGATATCAGAACCATTCAAATGTTTTTGTGCAATTTCTGCAACAAGTTTTTTGTCGATCATTAGCCTGTAAAATCTCCTAGAACGAAAGGAGGGGACTGTTGCCCCCTCCTCCTATCCTTTATTTCCAATGCAAAGGTATATAAAATATTAGTATATACAAAATAATCTCAAAAAAATGTTTTTTATTCTATTGTAGTTGAATGAATTATTTAAATTCATGTACATTTGCAAATTCTCTATTCCTTTTTTGGGGCAGCAAAAAAGGAATCAAAAAAGGGGCTTTGTCGAAAAGAATTTGCTCAATCGCTATGCTCTTTCGCTTTAAACAGCTTTTAAGTAACTTGAAAGCACTTCACTCGGTAATAAGTATATAAAAATATTCTTATTACTCTCGCTAAAACGTGCTTTTCGACAACAATGTATTGTTTCCCCCTTTATCCCCAAGGGGAAATAATGGCCTCGGAAAAATGTCGTAAAGAAAAATAATTGGTGAAGGCGTTGAAAACAAAAAGCTGTTTGAGTGCTATAAGCACGAGTTCTTTTTGTTTAGCCGGAACGAAATATTTTTTAGGCATTTTTACGCAGTCTTGATTTTTTGCTTCTTTTTCATCAAGGAAAAAGAAGGATAAGATATGTTTTCAATTAAAAACCCATTTAAAATTAATTGTCATCTTGATTAAAAATAATTATTTCAAAAAACTTCTTCCTGCTATTTTTAGTTTTATTCTCTTGTTTGCAGGAATTTTAATGGACCACTTGGGTGTTCGCTTTTTCGATGGTGCGTTTCGTATTGTTTGGTATGTTTTTGCTTATCTCCCGGTAGCTTTTCCTGTTATTAAAGAAGCAGTGAGATATGTTTTTCGGGGAGAAATTTTTACGGAGTTTTTCCTGATGTTTATAGCAACAGTAGGGGCTTTTGCTATCAAACAATATCCGGAAGCAGTAGGGGTGATGTTGTTTTATTTTGTTGGGGAATTTTTTCAGGATATTGCGGTCGACAGGGCACAAGCTAACATTAAAGAATTAATCGACCAACGTCCGGATGTGGTAACCGTATTGAAAAACGGAACTACAGAGGTTGTTCATGCCAAAAATGTTCCGATAGATACGATCATACAGTTGAAACCGGGAGAAAAATTGGCTTTAGACGGAGAGCTTCTTTCCGATCGTGCCTCTTTCAGTACTTCCGCTCTTACAGGAGAAAGCAAGCCGGATTCAAAAAGTAAAGGGGAAAGGGTGTTGGCAGGGATGATGAACTTGAATACTCCGGCTATTATCCGGGTAACTGCAACCTATGAAGACAGTAA
>JAVBMM010000111.1:0-11496 GCA_031552425.1 Bacteroidales bacterium
ATCAAACAATTGAAAGCTGATCCATGGGAAAATATCGAAACTACATACGCTATCGGAAGCAAACATACTGCAAAAGTTCGCAATTTTACTAACTTTGGCGTATTTGTTGAAATAGCAGAAGGAGTAGAAGGTTTAATTCACATTTCCGACCTTTCCTGGACCAAAAAAGTAAAACATCCAAGTGAATTTACATCTATCGGTTCTGATATTGAAGTACAAGTATTAGAAATCGATAAAGAAAATCGCCGCTTAAGTTTAGGTCACAAACAACTAGAAGAAAATCCTTGGGATGTATTCGAAACAATCTTTACTGTAGGATCTATACATGAAGGTACTGTAATCGAAATGTTAGATAAAGGAGCCGTTATTTCATTACCATATGGTGTAGAAGGTTTTGCAACTCCTAAACATTTGGTAAAAGAAGATGGTTCTTCTGTTCAATTGGATGAAAAACTTCAGTTCAAAGTGATTGAATTCAATAAAGATTCAAAAAGAATTATCCTTTCTCATAGCCGTATTTTTGAAGATGAACAAAGAAGTGCTGCTAAAGAAGAAAAGAAAACTTCTTCCAAAAAAGCGAAAAAGGAAGAATCTATAAATGCTCCTTCTAGTATGGAAAAAACTACTTTAGGAGATATTGAAGAGTTAGCTGCTTTGAAAGATAAATTATCAGGGAAATAAGAATATTCTGATTATATCAAAAAAAGGTGTGCTGAGATTTTCAACACACCTTTTTTATTCATTTCTAAAATTCTACAATTAAAAACTTTAATTTGCAGCTAGTTCGTAAATTATTCTTGCATCCTTCATGTCTAATTCTTGTAGTGAACCAAATGTTCCTCCGGTATTAACTTCTAAAGTTCGCAATAATTTATCTATATCTCTTTTATTAGCACCAAGTTGTTCAAAATCAACTGGTAAACCAATAGAAATAAAAAAGTCTTTCAATGCTCTAATTCCCTTTTGAGCCGTTTCTTTTTTGTTACCATTAAACGGAATATTCCACACATTTGTAGCAAATCTAACAAAAATATCCAGATTGGCATTCATCACATATTCTGCCCAAGCAGGATATATCACAGCCAAACCAGCTCCATGAGCAACATTATATAATGCACTTAATTCATGTTCCAACATGTGGGAAGACCAATCCTCTTCCCTGCCTACTCCACAAAATCCATTATGTGCCACTGTTCCTGCCCACATAATATTTGCACGGGCTTCGTAATTATTT
Organism: Bacteroidales bacterium; assembly: GCA_031552425.1. Taxonomy (GTDB): domain Bacteria; phylum Bacteroidota; class Bacteroidia; order Bacteroidales; family Azobacteroidaceae; genus JAISFI01. The sequence goes on from JAVBMM010000111.1 coordinate 1,235, forward strand.
GGTTCTTTCATCACAATAGGGGCTTCTTTTATAATTGACATCAAAACAGCCTCACAAAGACAATTGGTTAATTCCACTCCTTGTGTATTGGAAAAATATCGTTCCATCACATGAGCCATCATATCTGCAATTCCACAAGCTGTTTGAAAAGGAGGTAAAGTAAAAGTTAACACCGGATCCATAATAGAAAAAACGGGACGAAAAAAAGGTGATTCTAAACCTCGTTTTAATAATCCATCTTTTTTGGTAATCACAGTACTATCTGAAGCTTCACTTCCTGCTGCCGGAATAGTAAGAATAGTACCAATGGGCAAAGCTTTGTTTACATTTACAGTATATTCGAAGAAATTCCAAAAATCTCCGGAATAAGGAACTCCAGCAGCAATAGCCTTGGCAGAATCTATTACGCTCCCTCCTCCTACTGCTAAAATAAAATCTACTTTTTCTTTACGGCACAAATCTATTCCTTTGTAAACCATATCATCTGTAGGATTAGGTTGTACTCCTCCCAGTATTACATAATCTACAAAATCATTTTGTAAGTATGACTCTACCCTGGACAATAATCCACTACGTACGACAGAACCTCCTCCATAATGAACCAAAACTTTGGATGCTCCATGTTTTTTCAATAACTTACTTACTTGTATTTCAGTATTTCTACCGAATACAAACTCTGTTGGACTGCAAAATCGAAAATTATTCATGACTATTTTTATATATATTCCAAGAAACAACTTCGTTGAATGGTTTTCTTTTTTTAGTACGAATTTCTTGAGTTGAATAACCAACTAAAATGTCCAGCAAGACCCTTTTAGAAGAAGGAATATTTAAAAGCTTCTGCATTTTTTTCTCATCAAACCAACCCAAAATACAAGTACCTAAACCTTCTTCTTGAGCTGCTAAAACGATATGTGCGGTAGCGATACCAATATCTAAGTGTGCAAAATGTTTATCCTTTACAAATCCTCCTATACCTGATGTAAAATTTACTTTTTCCTCAACAACAATAATATGTATAGGAGCCTGTTTTGTAAAATGATTCATTCCTAAAAACTTAGCAGAAGAAGCATCTGCCACTTTATTTCTCAATTCGGGCTCATCTACTACGATAAAATGCCAAGGTTGTGCATTACATGCGGATGGAGATAAACGTGCAGCTTCCAATATACGTAATATTTTTTCTTTTTCTACAGGACGAGATACGTCAAATGTCCGATCGCTTTGGCGATTCTGTACCAGTTCTAAAAAATTATCCATTGTTGTATGTGTTAATCTTACTGATATATTTTCCAATGATATCGAATTCGAGATTTACTACACTTCCTTCTTTTATCTGGTGGAAATTTGTAAATTCGTATGTATAAGGGATAATAGCTACTTGAAAGTTATTATCTTTTGAATTACAAACAGTTAAACTAACTCCATTAACACAGACTGACCCTTTTTCTACTGTCATATATCCTTGTTTTGCCATTTCTCTATTGAAAGGATATTCAAAAGTAAAATACCAACTACCGTCTGATTCTCTTACTTTTTTACACAATGCTGTTTGGTCCACATGTCCTTGCACTATATGACCATCCAAGCGCCCATTCATCAACATGCTTCGTTCCAAATTCACTTTATCTCCCACTTCTAAAAATCCCAAATTGGAGCGTTCCAATGTTTCCTTTATGGCTGTAACTGTATATAGTCCATCCCGAATATCAACTACAGTTAGGCAGACACCATTATGCGCAATACTTTGATCTATTTTTAATTCATCAACAAAAGAACATCGTATTGTAATGTGCAAATTACTCTGTTCTGTTCTTAAAGCAACTACGGAAGCTGCTTCTTCCACAATTCCTGAAAACATAGCATTATATTTTTGATTAGATTGTCAAAGGTAAAAAATAATTTCTACTTTTGAGGCCATGAAAAATAATCATTTCAAATATTGGATATTTGCAGCTCGTCCTAAAACATTACCGGCTTCTGTTATACCTGTAATTATCGGATGCGTTTTGACTTGGAGTGAAAATCAATTCAAGTGGATACCTGCTTTGATCTGTTTTTTATTTGCCCTAATCGCCCAGATTGTTTCTAACTTTCTCAATGATTATTATGATTTTGTAAAAGGTAGTGACAGAGAAGATCGCTTAGGTCCGGAAAGAGCTGTTGCTCAAGGCTGGATATCTCCCCAATCTATGCTTAGAGCATCTATTATATTGATGTTGTTTGCTTGTTTATTGGGATGTGGAATTATCTATTACGCAGGATGGAAAATGATTTTCGTAGGATTAGCTGTTTGTCTAGGAGCCTTTGCTTATTCTGCCGGGCCTTATCCCCTTGCATATAATGGTTGGGGAGATATTTGCGTCATTATTTTTTATGGTCTGATACCTGTAGGATTTACTTATTATGTCCAAACATTATCTTGGAGTCCCATCGTATTTTTTTGTGGATTTTCTACCGGTTTAGTCTGTAGTAATATTTTAGTAGCCAATAATTATAGAGATAGAGAACAAGATCGCACTTCTAACAAACAAACTACAATAGTTATTTTTGGAGAAAAATTCGGCCGTTACTTTTATTTACTAAATGGAATTGTTGGTACAATTACATGTTTAAATTTCTTATTTTACAATAATTATTACGCTTCCTTCCTTCCTTTTGTTTACTTAATACCTCATTTTCTTACATGGAAAAAAATGTGCAAAATTGATACGGGTAAAGAATTAAATAATATTTTATCCCAAAGTGCAAGGAATCTTATCATTTTTGGAATATTGTTATCTATAGGAATATTACTTAAATAAAAAGGGTATTTATCTTTTTGACAAATACCCTTCCATCCATTAAAAAACCTATAAAAAAACAACTGACAGAGAGAACCTTGAAGGTTACTTCTCTTATTTCCTCAAGCACCAATCTATATATGCTTTTCATCAAAGGATAATATAAAACACATTGGCCCAAGGATAAAGGTCTTGGTTAAATTACACTATAATTCTTATATACTCATATTTGAATGAGTAAAAACCACGCCAAATTTTAGAGAATTCCGAATTAAACAAAATTAAAATTCGCAATATTCTGTATAACAATAAATTAAAAGAGAAATAAAGAAAAACTAGTGAGTATTTAACGTAGAAATATTACCACAAAAATCCACAGGAAGTCCACAACCATTCTACAAAGAATGAATATTTTTTAAGAAACTCTCAGCCTCTTTTCTTTTCTGTTTAAGTATTTTTATTAATGTGTGTACCTCATCTTTATCACGTACATTGTTTTCCAAATCATATAAAATTGATACAGCAGCTTCTGCCCCTATCATACGCATTAAAGGTAATAATTTATGAGCATATGTTCGAATATCATTCCAATTTTCCAATTGAATGGATTCTTCTATTTTCTTAGAAATTTCAAAATTTTCTTTGATAAACATTTTAAGAATATTTCGAGCTGCATCTATATCTTTACCAGCAAAAGCTGTTAATGCATAAAAACCTTCCGTATTATGAATTATTTCCTTTTTTTTCAAAATACCGGTGTGACGAACGATGGTATCTATTAAATACTCCGGTTTTATAGGTTTTTCCAAGAAGTCTGAGAAACCAGCTTCTTTAAATTTTTGATTGGAAATGTTAGAATGCGCTGATAAAGCAATAACTGGGACATCTTTAACACCGGCATAAATTCCATTTCTGATGCGTTCTACCAATTCAAATCCATTCATATCCGGCATTTGAATATCTGAAAAAATAATATCGAAATGAGTCCTTTGGAGTAACCTTAATGCATCAAGGGAATTAGAACACACAACAGGATAAAATCCTTCTCTTGAAAGTAATTCCTTATACATATTCAAAAGAACAAGATCATCATCAATAAAAAGTATCCTTATTTTTTTCTTATCGATATTTTCTACCTTTATGTTTGTTGTATTTTCATAATCATCTAGCGGAATATTAACCGTAAACTCACTACCGACATTTTCTTCAGATTCTACATGTATGTTTCCTTTTAGTAACATAGCTAATTTTCTGGAAATAGCCAATCCAAGACCGGATCCTTCAATTCCTTGAGTATCTGAATTTTTTACCCGGGCAAATTCTTCAAATATTCGCCCCCTTTCTCCTCTTACAATACCACAACCCGTATCTTTCACCGTTACATTCAACACATATCCATTTCTTGCGGATAAAATAGATGCATACAAGGAAATCTTTCCTTTTTCAGTGAATTTTATTGCATTCGAAAGAAGATTATTTATAATTTGACGAATGCGGAAGGGATCACTTTGATAAAATTCATTTGGATCTAATTCATTCAAAAATTCAAATTCAAGCCCTTTACGTTCAATTAATGGAAGAAAACTTTGGTATATATCATTCAACAAACGGCTAGGAGAAAAACGCATTTGATTAATTTCAGGACTTCCTGACTCAAGCCTATGATAATCAAGTAATTTCGTTACTAATTCTAATACCTGTTCCGAAGAACTTTGCATATTTGCCAGATAATATTTTTCCTTAGTAGGTAATTTACTTTTGGTTAATAGTTCTATGTATCCAATAATAGAACTTAAAGGAGTCTTAATATCATGAGATATGGTAAGCATCAATCGTTCCCTACTTTGTAACAAATCTTCAGCATATTGTTTCGCATTTTCTAATTGCTTACGATATTTTTGTTCGCGTGACAATGACTTCATACTGAGTATCAAAAATATAATCGCAGTGACTAATGCTGCCAAAGCGACCCTAAAAGCTATTTTTGAAGATTTACTTAATGTTTTTTCTTTTTCTCTTAAAAATTCAGTACTCTTTTTATATTCTCTAAATTCCACATCTCTAAGAATATAATTGATTTGAGTTGTTAGATTTCCATTTGTAAGAAACATATCATTCTGACGAATAGCCAATTGAGTGATGTATGCATTTCTTTTTTTATCATATTGCAACATCACATCTGTTACATAGTGAACCAATGTATCCGTAAAACTATCAATTGGCATAATCGAATCTGTTAAATCCGTTTCAACATTAGACTTATACGTAACAGAATCAACCACTTGGGCTCGAAACACATCCGAAAGTCTTTTCGTAAAAGATTTTTTCTTTACTTGAGCTACTGTCTTATTTGTAACATCTCGTGTATGATACTTATAAATTTGATCCAAGTTCTCTATATCCTTTTTGGACAGAACAGTAGTCATTGTCTTTTTTTGTAGAGGTATGGTATTGATCGAATCCATTAACTGAAATATACGATGAGTATTTTCATATTTCTTAACCAATAAAACAGAAACTGTGTCTATATGAGAATGTATAATTTCATCAGATGAAATCCTACGTAAAGAGTCTAATTGAATATATATATGCGAAACTAAAGAATCGTATATTTTATATTCTTCTTTTTGGGCAGGATTAATCAATAATACACGGCTCATACTTTCTGATTCATATAAATTCGCAAGAGTATTGCTAACTAATATCAATTCTTTTCTTTCTTCAAAAGGGCTTTCATATTCCGAAAAAATTCTCAATTCTGAATATACACGAAACACGCCATAAGTAGCTAATATTATCAATATTACATAACCTATGATAATAAAAAGTTTTACTTTAGCTGATTGCGTTGTCACAGTTGATTTTTCAGACATCTATTCCGTATATTTTCAATTTATTGTATAAGGTTTTTCGATCTATATTCAATAATGCAGCGGCTTTAGATTTATTATTGCTTGAATAACGAAGAGCATCCTCAATTCGTTCTTTTTCATTGGATTGTTTTATATTAAAATTCTTCTCCTGAGAACATTCTTCTTTTATATAATCTGGGATAATTTCAGGAGTAATGTAACCTTCTTGGGCCAATAATGTTAATCTGTTGACTATATTTTTTAATTCCCTGATATTTCCTGGCCATGAATAATTAACTAAGCATGATAAAGCCTCAGGCATAAAGCCGATCACATTCTTTTTCAACTCCCAATTAGACAACTCCAAGAAATGATGAGCATATAAACTTATATCGTCCCTACATTCAGCCAACGAGGGGACATACAATAAAAATTCACTCACGCGATGATATAAATCCAAACGAAAAGAAGAGCTTGGAGATGAAAAGTCTATATCTTCATTGGTGGCAGCAATAACACGAATGTCCACCGGTATTTCTTTTTCTCCTCCTACTTGTTTTATTTTTTTCTCTTGTAATACCCGTAATAATTGTATTTGAATATCAGAAGAAAGATTACCAATTTCGTCCAAAAACAAGGTTCCCCCATTAGAACTTTGAAAATACCCAATTTTATTATTAATTGCTCCGGTAAAAGCACCTTTTATGTGTCCAAAAAATTCACTGGCAGCCAATTCTTTAGAAAGGACACCACAATCCACAGCAATAAAAGGTCCGGCAGCCCGCTCACTTTTATCATGAATCAATCGAGCAACATGTTCTTTGCCCACACCACTTGCGCCTCTTATCAATACGGACAATTTAGTCGGAGCCACCAAATCTATATATTCATATAATTTTTGATATTCCAAAGAATGCCCTTTAATATATTTAGGTAGGGTTGTTTCTTTATATTCTTCTACAACACCAAGTTCGCGTTGAGAAATTGCGTGATTGATTTTTTTCAATAGTTCTTCCGGATTTAAAGGCTTGGCCACATAATCAAATGCACCGGATTTAATAGATTCAACAGCAGAAGAAATATCAGCATAACCTGTCATCATTATCACAATAATTGCCGGATATTTTTCTTTGATCCACTTTAACAATGAGATTCCATCTTCATCCGGCAAACGCAGGTCTAAAAGAATTATTCCAGGCTGCACTTCTATGATCTTCTTTTTTGCTTCAACCACATTCATCGCCGTAGAAACAGAAAAATCTTTCTTTGCGAGCCAGGTTTTCAGCATTAAACTAAGAGTCAAATCATCTTCTATAATTAATACAGAATCCATTTAATATTTTTAATATAGGCTTTTTAATATTTCGCAAATATAACAGAATTATCTATATAAAAACAATAAAAACCTAAATTTATTCGTTCTATAAACAGCAAAATATTCAATAATGGCAATACATAAAAAAACATTAGGGCTTTTTTTAATTTTTCTATTTTTTTTTAGTTGTACAGAAAAGAAAGCCTACGGAGAAGACGCTTATATTACAATAAACCGTTTTGATAAAGCGCTGTATTCTTACTTATCAGGACAAACCTCTGAAGAAGATTTATTGAAAGATCACCGGGATTTCCTAAATCTATATGGAGAAAAAGTAATTGGCATAGGTAAAGTAGATTCTCTAGGATTTTTCTCCCGTTTAACTACTTTCTTTTCTAATCCGGAACTGAAACAATTATATTTGGATGAGTTGAATACTTTTGAAGATATTAACGAAAAAAATAAAAAAATATCTTATGGATTTAATTTTTTGAAAAATACTTTTGATTCTTTAAAAATTCCTCAAGTATATATGCATGTGTCCGGATTAAACCAAAACATTATAGTTTCAGAAAAATTTTTGTCAATTTCTGCCGATAAATATTTAGGAGAAAGGTACAAATTGTATGCCGATTTCTTTTACGATTATCAAAGGCAAAATATGAATCCAGAAAGAATTGTCCCTGATTATTTATTAGGTTTCTTAATGACTGAATTCCCTTTAGAAAATGATCTGAAAAGCCTTTTAGACAGGATGATTTATGAAGGGAAAATACGATATATTCTTTCACTGGCTCTTCCATCATATTCGAATGCTCAAATAATAGGATATTCTGATAAACAAGAAGAATGGTGCATGAAAAATGAATCTAAAATATGGAAAACTATAATCGGTTCAAAACATCTATTTTCACAAGATCCTTTAATAGCAGATAAATATATAAATGAAGCTCCATATACTTCTTTTTTATCAGACAATTCTCCGGGAAAAGTTGGAATTTGGGTAGGATATCAGATTGTTTGTGAGTATATGAAACATTCTAATCGAATTTCTTTGGAAAATTTAATAAAAAACACAAATAGTCAGGAGATTTTAAAAATTTCAACGTATAATCCTTAAGCATTTTTATATACCTTCATTTCACATTTTTCACAATCAAATTCAAGCTTTAATTGAACTTGGTTAGAAGATAAATACCAATTTTTTCCGGATAATTGATTTTCTTTCATTTTAGGACAATATCCTAATTGATACTTCAAACAATATTTGGAGAACATCAATGGGACATGTTCTAAAGGATTTATTTCAAAAGCATCGTCAATTTGCAGAACCCCCCGATTTACATAAAATTGCCGTGCCTTGGAGTTTGAAACATTTCCTCTGTAAGTAAGTTTATCTTCAATATATTTTCCTTTCAAATTTTGAGTTTTTGTTTTTTTTCGAAAATACGACATCTCTCTTGTCGTTTGTAACAGCTCCAATACTTTTCTTCTTAATTCGGCTAACAAAGACGCCGGAATAAACAAATCTTCTTGAAATTCGATATGTATTTTTTCCACTTCAAAAATTGTATTCCCTACTTTAGATAATCTTGATTTAATTTCTTCCAACTGGTTTGTCCTTGCTAATTCTTTCTTGTAAAAAGTAGTGACCTCGCATTGATTTCCATCTGAATCAACAACTTGTAAAACAAGATTTTCCTTTTCTATCTTCAAAGAAAAAATCACCGATATTTTACGAACAGCTGATTGAGAAGAAAGTATTTTTTCAAAATTATTATCGTAATTTCTATATAATGGTGTACCAATTAAAATGTCCGGCATTTCTGCTGGAAATACCTTGCCTTTTTCTACCCGGTTAACACGAAAACCTTCTAACGTTCCTTCTTTATTGAAAAAGCATAAACCATCACCATTGTTTAATGCAAAAGTTGTAAAAATTTTCAGATATTTAGGTGTTAATTCTTTTAATTTTCCAATGTATTCCCCAGTAGATTTGGGAGTATCCAAAGAAGGGATTTCCTTTTTTCTTCCTTTTAAAAAATAATCAGTAAAACCTCTATTGAAACTTTTTTCCGGGCAAGGAGTAAAAGTATATGAACAATTACCGGATGAAGAGGGCTGATACTCTAGACGTCGCTCAAATATCTTATCTAATTGCTTACGATAGTATGCCGTTATATTTTTCACATAACTTAATTCTTTCAACCTCCCTTCTATCTTCAAAGAAGAAATTCCGGCATCCAATAGTTTTTCTAAATTATCCGAATGATTAAGATCCTTTAAAGACAACAAGTGCTTATCTTTAACTAATATTTTTCCTAAATCATCTTGCAAAGTATAACGTAGACGACAATATTGAGCACACTCTCCCCTATTAGCACTCCTTCCTGAAAAAGCATGACTAAGATAACATTGTCCACTATAACAGACGCACAAAGCCCCATGAATGAAAAATTCCAAAGAAACATTAGTCTGCTTAGCTATTCCTTCTATTTGAGATAAAGACAACTCTCTCGCCAAAATTACTTGAGAAAAGCCGGAATTTTCTAAAAATCCGACTTTATCCGGCATCCGATTATCCATTTGAGTACTAGCGTGTAAAGCTATCGGAGGAATATCCATTTCAAGGATAGCCATATCTTGAATAATCAAAGCATCTATCCCTGCCTCGTATAATTGCCAAATGATTTTATTTGCAACAGGAAGTTCTTCTTCTTTTAAAATAGTATTTAGAGCAACATATACTTTAGCATAATACTGATGTGAATACTTTACTAATTGCTCTATATCTTCAATAGAATTACCGGCCGAAAATCGAGCGCTAAAAAGAGGAGCTCCTATGTAAACAGCATCAGCTCCATGATTTATAGCTTCAATACCACAAAGTAAATTTTTAGCAGGAGCTAATAATTCTATTTTTCTGTGGATCATTAAAATATATCTCCTAATTTCTCTATATCAACCATATTATATGGTGTTTCTTGATACACAAAATAATTTAACCAATTAGTAAACAAAAGATTAGCATGTGCTCTCCATCGAACAACCGGACCATTTTTAACATCATTATTCTTGTAGTAATTTTCCGGCATATTTATAGGAAGATTTTTTTGTAAATCCCTCATGTATTCGTTATGCAAAGTTTCAGGAGCATATTCCGAATGTCCTGTAATATAAAATTCCCTTCCTCCCCTGGACATAACAATATATACTCCGGAATCTTGAGACTCGGAAAGTAATGTTAATTCTGCATTTTTAAGAATATCTTTTTTTTTCACTTCTGTATGTCGACTATGAGGAACATAAAAT
>JAVBMM010000129.1:0-6870 GCA_031552425.1 Bacteroidales bacterium
TGATTATTATAAAATACTCGGATTAAATAAAAATGCTTCTTCTGATGATATCAAGAAAGCATACAGAAAATTGGCAAGAAAATTTCATCCGGACCTTAATCCGAATGATCAAGAAGCTCATCGAAAATTTCAGGAAATAAATGAAGCCAATGAAGTATTAAGCGATCCTGAAAAAAGGAAAAAATACGATGACTACGGTGAAAACTGGAAGCATGCTGATGATTTTGAAAAAGCTCGCCAGGAACAGAATTATCATTCCGGAAGGAAAGATCAATCTGGTTATGGATTTGAAGGTTTTGGAGGCTCTTTTACCGAAGGAAACGATGATTATTCGGATTTTTTCGAATCTTTATTTGGAAATCGAAGAGGAAAAAGTCAACGCAGTGCCGGATTTCGAGGACAAGATTATAATGCAGAATTAAAAGTCAGTTTAAGAGATGCAGCGCAAACACATAAACAAACACTTTCAGTTAATGGAAAAAATTTGAGAATAACGATTCCATCGGGAATATCAGATGGACAAACAATTAAACTTGCCGGACAGGGTGGACCAGGTTATAATGGAGGGCCTTCCGGTGATCTCTATATTACTTTTGTGATACCGGAAGATCTTGTTTTTAAACGAATTGGAAATGATTTATATGTAAATGCCCCATTAGATATTTACACTGCTATTTTAGGAGGAGACCTGACAATAGACACCTTAAATGGCAAAGTAAAGCTTAAAATCAAGCCGGAAACTCAAAATGGGACAAAAGTAAGGGTAAAAGGGAAAGGATTTCCTATATACAAAAAAGACGATGAATTCGGAGATTTAATCGTAACCATCTATATCCAAATCCCAACGGGATTGACGGAAAAACAAAAGAAAATGTTTGAAGAACTATCTAAATCTTAATCTACAATCATGAACAAAGAATTAATCATAGTCAGAGAATATTGTCAAAGCGTACAAATAGATACCGATTTCATCGAGCTTTTGGCTCATGAAGGCCTGATTAATATTAACATAGTAGATCATGAACAATATCTTTATGTTTCCGAATTAAAAGACATTGAAAAGTATATCCGTTGGTATTATGATCTTTCCATCAACATTGAAGGAATTGATGCTATCAGGCATTTACTAAAACGAATAGAAGATATGCAAAATGAAATTATTTCTCTTCGTAATCATATTAAACAACATGGCTCTTATTAGTCAATTATCAGATCATATTTTATGGGCAGTTGATAAAATTGATAAGTCATCCGACGATTTATTAAACCTGCTCGAAAAACAAAGTATGTATCTCCCCTTTATCAATCAAATAACTACCGAAACCAGAAAACAAGAATGGCTTGCCACCAGGATTTTATTAAAGGAATTGCTACAAGAAGAAAAAGAAATTGAGTATACCAACAGTGGAAAACCTTACTTGACAGACCATTCATATCATATCAGCATCAGTCACACTAAAGGATATGTTGCTGTCGCTCTATGTAAAGATTTTCCTGTTGGAATCGACATAGAGTATCTTTCTTCCCGTATCAAAAGAATTCAAAATCGTTTCCTGAATCCGGAAGAAATATCTAATGTCTATAAAAATGATGAAGAAATATCTCTTTTGTTGCATTGGTCAGCCAAAGAGAGTGTGTTCAAAGCACTGGAAGAAGAAAATGTAGATTTTAAAAATCATTTACATGTAACACCATTTATCCCTTTATTGAATGCTCTATCTTCTTTTCATACTTTTGAGACAAAGACAACAAGTAAGATTTCTTTCGTTGTCAATTATGTTGCAAACTATGAATACGTTTTGACTTTCACTGCAAAGATTCCTTAAACCAATTAATCTTTACAATTTAAAACTCGCCAGGCGGAATTTTATTTTCCGCCTGGTGAATGAATTTTATTGATTAGTTATTTTTGGATGAATTTACTTCATGAAAACCTTTTCAATTTTGGTACCCTTTTCTGTTTGAACCTTTACAATAATTATTCCGGTATTGATATTTAAGGGGACCTGAGTTTGGAATGTATCCAGGGAGAGATTCCTGTATAAACTTTGTCCCCCCAGGTTCATTATTTCCAACTGACTGATTTTCTCCTTACTGTTGACATATACTATACCGTTAGCAGCATAAATGTTGGTTTCCTTGTCCGTATAGCTTTCCAAATCAGTTGAAGCCTGAGACATGCGCAGGTAGAATCGTTCTTCGACATTACCGGTTTCATTGGAGAAAGTATAAGAAGAGATATCTCTTAAATCAAAGCTTCCTTTCATCTTGTCAATCAACTCTATCTTATATGATGGGTCGAAAGAATCTACCCCTTCTATTTTGAATGTCAATTCACCCTTGATGGTAGTACTGATGTCCAAACGGATATCCTCTTTCAAGTCACCCACAGTGTTGATTGAAGTAGCTTTACTGTCAACCACTGAATACAATGTTGCAGGTTGGTTGTTGAGGTTGGAGATAAAGAAAGACAAAGCATCTTCACCTTTTACATATCCGTTGGAAGCACCTTCCTTGTAACGTATTACAATACCACTTTCACGTTTTCCGTCACGGTTCAGGTGAAGTTTCAATTGTTTCTTGAAGTTGTTTACCTGAGCTCCTCTCAATTTGTTTCCTTGCGATACATCAACAGTAGTCATATCGGGACTGAAATTCAAAGTAGAGAAAGCTACGCCTGTGTTACGTTCTGCAAAAACAGACTGCATGGGAGCAATAATTGCGGGTTCATCGATTTCTGTAGATACCACATCACCATCGTTAAGCATATATGTTTCTACCACCACACCACCTGTCCAGAGTTGGAAAGTACCTGAAAGGCTTTCAGTATTGGCATTGTAAAAGTCAGTTAACTTCAAGTGTGCCATGAAAGGATTTCCTACAATCACATTATTGTACAAAATGTTATCACCATTGACGATCGGAGCAGCAAAAGCCCCGGTTGTTGCATTGTAACCGCTCACTGTTTCATAAATGAAATTCTTCGCAAATTCCCTGGAACGTACATTGGCCCCTACCTTACTGATTGTTCCGTCTGTATTGTAGTAAGTATACTTCAAACTATCTGCACGGGGGAAATGGAATGTATAACTTGCAGGACCTCCGCTGACATTGTTCAGGTTGATCCTGGAAGCGAATCCGATGGAACAAGGTAAATCTTCTTCCAGGTTATTGAATGTGCTAGACCATTTACCAGCTTGTTTTGTTATGGTTGCATGTTGCGGATTATCCACCTGGTATTTCATCATTGAAACCGAAGGATTACGACGTCCTACACTTTCATCCAAGAAGAAGTCACCGGAATACATATCAGCCAAAGGAGCTGAAATCATATACCACCGGGTATGTTGCAATGTCAGATCAACTTTAGCTTCATCATAATCCAGGAAGCTTGTTCCCACGACTTCACCACCGAATTTGAATTCAATAACGTTACATTTAGCCTTGGGTGAGGTTGATGCGTAAAGGACAGGATAATACGAAAGGTCTCCGGGTATTGTTACATAAGTACATTTACCGGGGATCAAACCTGTGGTATAATCAGCATCATCAGCATTTACCTTTGCATTCCAGTTGACCGGATCGTTCCAATCGCTACTACCGGCAGCACCTGTCCAGGTTGCAATAGCCGGACAGGGTAGATCCTGTTCGGTGTTAAAAGTAATTTGACTTCCGATAACAGGATATTCATTGGATGTCTGGAATTTATACTTCATATAAGCATAAGCGTAATAAACCTCATTGGCTTTCAATCCACTAATAGTTTCTTCCATATTAATCAAAGTGGCTTTACTTGCATTAGGAGTTTCGGTAATATAAAAAGTATCGGCACCCAATGTGAAGTAATGATCTGTCGGATCTATATCGCCAGCTGTTGGGAAGGGATATTCTGTTCCTGCAACTCCTACTTTGATTATCCTTGAATATACATCCATATTGAGGGCCACATCACTTTTACTGTAAATAAAACCTGTAGTTGTGATACTATCCCAGTCGAGTCCCATATCCCCAGCGGTTTTATCCAAGCCGATAGCAGAGGCTGTTCCTTTTAGGGAAACAGTTGTCCCATTGGCAATATAGTCATCTGTAGTAACCAAAGAAGGTGACCTTAAAGAAAAACAGTTTTGATCAACATATGTTTTTCCTGATCCCGGATCATAATTCGCCACTTTTGTAGAATATGACAACCAGGAAGATCCTCTTCTTGTAGTGGCCAATCCTGATGCTTTTACTGTAAACTCGAGAGCTGATGAAACCAATGGCAATTTAGAAGTTACCTTCCTAAAATAGGCATAATAAATCTCTTTGATTTCTCCATCAGGGATACTTACCACATATCCCCCATTATTTACGGTAGTTGCGGCTCCCATTTGAATGGTTCTAAATGGAGTGGTTGATCCGTTCTGGTCGTGCGCCGTTGTTCCGGTAAAAACACTTTGTGTTGCTACTCCTGTGCCATTTACATTTTGCATCAAAGGAGCCATCGTTGTAAATAATTTATAATTAGCGTCTGTACTTCCACAAGTAAAAGGTACCGGTGTTGTACTTCCCTGACCTGCTACCGGATATAATACATTTGAATTGTATGAGATAGCGGTATTGAATACATTGAACAACATGGGCCCGATGGCACTTACTTTCAGAACGACTTCATCGTCCCCAACCTCATAGATTGTAACCACCATTCTTGAATTTTCAGTTCCCACTGTCTGTCCTTCATTTCCGGGATATACCTCTTGGGCCAAAGCCTTTCCGGCTATACCTGTCATCATTAACAAGCATAGTAATATGCTATTAAATGTTCGATTTTTAAATTTTATAAACTTGACCATATTCATATTTTTTATATTAATTTCCATATATCCAGATATTTGTTTCTTCGTATGTAAATATCCAGAATGCTAAAACATCGTATAGCAATGATACATCCTCATCATTTATCACCCCGTCACCATTCAGGTCATACATAGGATCATACTTGTCTTCTCCATAGCTACTGAAATGCAATAAGAGTTCCGAGATATCCGCATCGTCTATCATAAAGTTTCCGTCCACATCTCCGGGTACAATTTCCCGGTGTCCCAATGCACCTTGCTCATCTACAGTAACCTTCCCCCATCGGGTTGCATATCCAAGCCTGCTAATTTCGATGATATAGTCATCCATAGGTACGTTTTGAAATTGGAAAATGCCAATATTCTGATCGGAGTCGGGTACATCTCCTGGTTCTAAAAATTCACCATCTTTGGTACCAATCGTTTTTCCCATAGTATCCCATAAGATGTCTTTTCCCGGGTTATTGTAATATCCCAAATAACCTGGATTTTTCGGTGCTCCGGGTGACCAGGAAAGGGTATCGTATAATTTAGCCGTAGTAGAGAATAAGGGTTCAGTTGCCAATATTAGTTCTAAAGCCTCTTCTCCTTCTATTTCAGGAATTTTGAATAGCTTAACAGTTACAGGGAACAAACTGTTGAATTCGGCTTCCTCTTCTCCCCAATAAACAAATGGGAATACAGTACCCGTTACAGTAACTCCATTATTAGCTCCTTGATCATAAGCACCGATACTTGGATTTGGATTTTGACGAACAACACCACGTTGATCCTTATCCAAATCATCAGGAGCAGAACCGATTCCCGAATAAACAGGATTACCACCATTATGAGCGTAATTACCATCCCCTACCAGCGCCCTGGTTTGAGTACATCCGTTGTTACAAGCAAGCGGAGCCAAATGGGTGTTATTGGTAAAACTTACAGGAGTTATTGTAGCTCCATTGTAAAAATCACTTCCGATAATGGTGTATTTCGGTAAATTGGTGCTATAATTGGAACTTTGATAAATAGCTCCTCCCTTATAAGTTGTGTTTGGAGCGTATGCAGCTCCCGGGCCAATGCCTTGCTGATCCAGCAATATAATTTCTGCTCCGGTAGTTCCCGATAGAATTGTATTATCCAAATTGAATAAGCTAGGGCCTTCAAAATATACTGTCCCCATTGGATTCTTATAGCTGTTCCTAATGACAATACCTGATCCGGCAGCTGTTTCATCGCTACAAAGGTTATCCACAATAGATGCATTTATAATATCAATAATTCCATTTTTGTTTTCAATATAAATACATCCAAAATCAGCGTATGATGTAAGGTTGTCACTGATGGTAGAGTTATAAATCTTCAAAGTTTTACTACCTCCAAGGAAACAAATAGCAGAAGCATATGCAGATTTATTGTTAGCTATTAGAGAGTTGTATATTGATAAATTTCCTGCATATACCCGTATTATTCCGAATACCCCCATACCACCAATATGAGTGTTGTCAACGATAGAAGAATTTCTGATAGTACAATCTCCTTCATCACATTCGATAGGACAACCGTTTATAGAACCTACATATCCCGGATAAGCACCCCTAACTTTGGTTATTTTACAATAATCTATAAATAAGTTAGTTTTAGAGGTTACTATTCCTCCTACATAAGTACGTGTGATTTCCAATCCATTCAAAGAAGAAGGCTCTCCAGAACCTGTATTATTACCTTGGAAAATCATAGAAGCATCATTTGGGTCATTCAATATATTATCATCACCGAAGTCTCCGGTAAAAACGGTGGAGGGTTTTAATTCTCCTGCCGCATCAAACAATATTCTATCATTCACTAAATGGTTTTGTGTACCAGTTAACCCGTTTTTATAACTACCTATAATGGTAATACCTTCTTTTAGTGTATAGCGTTTGTATATTTCATTAGATGGATTTTCATTTCCTTCATAATCCACTTGAGGTTTATAGGTACCAGCTGCTACATAGAAAGTATCTCCGGCTTCGGCTGTTAATAATCTTTTTGAGAAAGTCAGGTTGCTCAT
>JAVBMM010000121.1:0-7906 GCA_031552425.1 Bacteroidales bacterium
TTGCAACTGCCGGTTTGTTGATTTTAAAATATTCTGTGGTCACAATTGATTATAATCTCTGTTTGATAGGTCGGTACTATCGTAGTAAAAAAAAACGTCTCTATATTGAAGAGTTGATGGCGAAAGTCGATTTGAAAAAGGCATGTGTTTTTCTTGCGCATCAACCAAGCGATATACCTGATGCATATCGATATGGGATTCCGTTAACCGTGTGTGGTCATACGCATGGTGGTCAGGCTTTTCCGATGACTATTGCCGGTCGTCTGTTGTATTCCAATATGTATGGAATGCAACAAGAGGGTCGTTCTTTTGCCTATACTACCTCTGGTCTTGGATTGTCTGGATTCCCTTTGCGTATAGCTTCAGATTCCGAATTGGTAGTTTTCAATATTAGGATTTATTGATTACCTTTGCGTCTCCAAAAGTAATTACAATAAACGTATAATATTTAATAGAATGATAACGACAGACCAATTACGTGAAGTATTGGAGCGCGAGTCTGCGCTGAGGGGGTACCTTTGACATCGATGCAAAGACCATCCAATTAGAAGAAGAGGAACTTCGTACACAAGCACCTGATTTTTGGGACGATGCCAAGAATGCAGAGGTGCAAATGAAAAAAATTAAAGAAATAAAATCGTGGATCTCCGGATATAATAGTGTAAAATCAGCAGTAGAAGAGCTTCAATTGGCATTTGATTTCCAAAAAGAAGGAATTACTACCGAGGAAGAAGTAGATCAGGCCTACAAGAATGTTATTCCATTGCTCGAGAATCTGGAGATGAAGAATATGCTTCGTTTAGAGGAAGATCATCTGGGTGCCGTGCTGAAAATCAATGCTGGAGCGGGTGGTACGGAAGCTCAGGACTGGGCGGAAATGCTTTACCGTATGTATTCCCGATGGTGTGAAAGCAAGGGATATAAAACGCTGGTTACAAACTGGCTCGATGGTGATGATGCCGGTATTAAGACTGTAACTCTGCAGGTGGAAGGTGATTATGCTTATGGATACCTTAAAAGTGAAAATGGAGTGCATCGTTTGGTGAGGGTTTCTCCATACAACGCCCAAGGAAAGCGGATGACCTCGTTTACTTCCGTTTCTGTGGTTCCTCTTGTTGACGATTCTATTGAGATAGATGTTAATCCGGGAGATATAACCTGGGATACTTTCCGGTCGAGTGGGGCAGGGGGACAGAACGTGAACAAAGTAGAGACAGGAGTCCGGTTGCACTACAACTACAAAGATCCGGATACCGGAGAAATGAAGGAAATCGTGATTGAAAACACAGAGTCCCGTTCTCAGTTCGGAAATAAAGATAATGCCATACGTTTGTTAAAATCACAACTTTATGAACTGGAGTTGGAGCGCAGACGTCGCGCCACAGCTAAAATTGAGGCAGGCAAAAAGAAAATTGAATGGGGTTCACAAATCCGGAGTTATGTCTTTGATGATCGTCGTGTGAAAGATCATCGTACTGATTATCAGACTTCTAATGTTGGGGCAGTGATGGATGGTGACCTGGATGATTTTATCAAGGCATACCTGATGGAATTCGGAGGCGGAGAATAAAAAATTACTATATCATGAAAACTCTTTACTTGAAATCTTTATTGTGTGTTTGTTTTGGAGCGTTAGTACTGAGTCTGTCGGGACAAGTTTCGATTTATCCTCAGCCTGAAAACACTCTGCGATTGATGTCTTATAATGTTCGAAATGCTCGTGGTTTGGATGAAAAGGTTGATTATGAGCGAATTGCGAATATTATTCGTAAAGTATCTCCTGATGTTGTAGCTTTGCAGGAGCTCGATAGTATGACTGAGCGAAGTGGTAAAGTCGATGTGCTGGGCATTTTAAGTGATTTGGTTAAAATGTATTCTGTTTATGGCGCATCCATTGATTTTCAGGGAGGAAAATATGGGATTGGTATTTTGTCGAAAGAAAAGCCTCTGTCCTGGAAGAGAATTCCTTTGCCTGGGAGGGAAGAAGCCCGTTCTTTGCTCATCGTGGAGTTTGAGAAATACATTTATTGTTGTACTCATTTTTCTTTGAAAGAAGAGGATCGATTAGTTTCAGTAAAGATCATTAACAAGGAAGCTGAATTGTTTAATAAACCGGCTTTTGTTGCCGGAGATTTTAATGGGCAGCCAGATTCTCCAGAAATTGTTGCTTTGCAGGATTCTTGGAAAATGTTGAGTAATCCGAAACAGTTTACTATTCCTGCAGATAAACCGAACAGGACTATCGATTTTATTTTTGCATATAAACCCGGTCGAAAATCGTATTCTGTTCAGCAGAGTAAGGTATTGAACGAACCTGTTGCTTCCGATCATTTACCGTTATTTGTGGATGTTCGCATGAGTGCCGATAAATCGGCAATTCTTCGGACCAATCCCTATTTGCAGGATCCTGCAACGGATGGCATGACTGTTATGTGGCATACGAATGTTCCATGTTATAGTTGGCTGGAATATGGTACAGATACCTTGAATATGAAACGAGCCCGTACTTATATTGAAGGCGAAGTGATTGCCAATACTAAGCTGAATAAGATCAGGATCTCAGACCTGACTCCAGGAACAAAGTATTATTACCGAATTTATTCTCAAGAAATTACGTATTACGGACCTTATTTGAAAGAGTTTGGGGAGACTATAACCACAGGAATTTCGTCTTTCAAAACCCTGAATGATAAATCCACCGACTTTACTGCAGTCATTTTTAATGATATCCATGACAATTATCGCTTATTCGATAAATTATTTTCTCATGTGAAAGATGTTCCTTACGATATTGTTTTCTTTAATGGAGACTGTATTGCGGATGTTCAAACTGAAAATATAGCTCTTAATTCCATTAATTACTATGGGACTAATATTGGAGCAAACAGAGTTCCTAGTATCTATCTTCGCGGAAATCATGAGACTCGCGGAGCTTACTCCATGTTCCTCTGGAATTTATTGGAAAGAATGGGAGGTCATTCGTATGGGGCTTTTAACATTGGAGATACTCGTATTGTTCTGCTGGATTGTGGAGAAGATAAGCCTGATGAAACTCCAGTGTATTATGATATGAATGATTTTACTCAGCATCGTAAGGATCAGGCGGAATTTTTGAAAAAGGAATTGGCCTCCAAAGATTTCAAATCGGCGACGAAAAAGGTTTTAATACACCATATTCCGGTTTATGGGATAGCAAAAGACTCTTATCTTCCTTGTAGTGATTTTTGGGGAGATATTTTGGCTAAAGCTGATTTTTCGGTTTGCCTGAATGGACATACTCATAGCTACAATTACATCCCGAAAGGCAAAGAAGGAAATAATTTTCCTGTAATTATTGGAGGAGGTAGTAATGAAAAAGGAGCTACTGTAGCCATTCTGACGAAGAAAGGTAAGAGTATGAAACTGAAAGTTTTGAATGCAGCAGGCGAAAGCTTGCTGGATTTAGATTTATAATAATTTCAAAGTTTTTGAGCTAGTATTTGTAAAAGTCGAGAGAATTTTGTAATTTTGCAATCGCTTTTAGCAAATAGCTAAGCAGGTCCCATAGCTCAGTTGGTTAGAGCACCTGACTCATAATCAGGGAGTCCTTGGTTCAAGCCCAAGTGGGACCACCTCAAAATCAGAGAGTTACAAGAGGTTGTGACTCTTTTTTGTTTTTATGTGCACACAATTTGCACACAACTTTTTCGATTTAATAAAAAAAGCTACTATCGATTTTTTCATTATCAATAGTAGCTTATATATAATCTTAGAAAAATATTCTACATTTATCCTTTATGGTTGAAAATTGAGGCAAAAAATTTATTATATGAATCTTCGATTTTTGAGGCGATTTCCCTATTGTACGTTTGTTCATTGTTCAACTTAAGTTCATCATTATCAATTACCCTTGTCAACCCATCAATCAAATTATCCAAATTGTTATACAAGTCCAAGTATAATTGCGGAGTTACCATTTGAAGCACATTGATAAAAGATTTCCTTAATATTGAATGTTCCCTTTTTATAAAGTCAATCAATTCAATTTTTTGATTATCAGTTAAACTGTTCGAATCTATTTTATTTTTCACAGTACCAATATTATTATAGAAAGTATAAACTTCATTAAGTTTAGGTTGGATGATAAGCTCTTTTAACCACTGAAGTTTTACGTTGCTATCGTCTTGCTTTTTTTGATAAACCAAAACATAATATCCCAAAAACAAAGTTAATCCTGCAATAATTATATTTGCAATGTCACCGTATTCAGATAATCCCCAATTGTTTGCACAGCAAATATTCATAATATTACGATTGAATTAGAGCATTACCTTTTCTTAGTATCCTATCAATCGCATCTTCTAAATCATCTTCAATTTTGTATCTAGGGCTTTTATTTTCAAATTTGAACTTATTTAGAAAACCCTCTTTCTTCAATTTTGTAACCACATTAAATAAAAATTCTTCTAAAAAAGAAGGATTAATAGACCTAATATCTTTGGGGATAATAATGACAACAGAGTCATTGCTTGCTTCAATTGAGTCAATGTTTGAAGCATCTCGAACCTCAATCCCTCTATCTCTTCCAGTAAAAACTTTTGCCCCTGGTGTTCTGAATGTTTCTAAATCTATAGTTGCCATATCTCAATTATTACAAATTTTCAGTATTATTGTCATTTATGTATATTCTAGCCGTTATCAATGTGCCCGGGAAGAAATTTTCCACAAAGGTAACAAATCTTTTGTCTGGTTTTTCGTTTATATCTCCTGAATTGTTAAAAGTCATCATCTTATAAATATCTTCATTTTTCCCTTTCTTCTTTTTTACAATCCCGTATTCTCCATTAAAAATAATTCTGGCATTACCCGAAGTTATTGTCATTTGTGAGATGCTATCACAATTACTGTCTCCTTTTAATTCAAAGAAACTTTCAATAAATTGGATAGAACCGTTTCCTCTTTTCCAATCAGACTTTCTTGTTACTCCTTGTTGTAATGCATATAAAGTCCATAAGGTTTCTTCTTCAAATTCAGCTTTTTTAAAGAAATTTCTATTAGTATAACTTTCTGATAAATTCTCCATTTGTTTTACAACAGCAATGTTTTTACAATCAGAGCTTTTAAATGTTTCATATATAGAATTTCCAAAATTTAATATCGCTAAATTGAACACGCCAAAATGATGACTTTCGTCTTGCTTGTCCTCAAAATATCCAATAGCATAACGTTTACTTGTATTTGAATGTTCTTCAGCATTAATTATTACTTCACCAATAACTTTATAGAGATTTCCTTCTGCATCAACAGATAAATTTCTATTCATTTTCTCTAAGCATGCAATTATATAATCAACCATTTTCGTAATATGTACCTCTCGTATTTTAGGGCTATTCTCATTATTCCTATTCCCGATACAAAGAGGAAGCTCAATCACATTATCAAATTTAATTTTGACTTGCTTCAAAGTCCGGAATGCTCCAATTGAAAACAAAACTTTTTTCACTTCGTCTTTTTCAAAATTTCTAGGTTCAATGGAATTAACTTTAGTTGAGTGCCCTGTTCTATGACATTCATTATAGTGATTAATAAAATCCGATAAGATTATATCCATGCAAATAGATGCATCTACATTAATTTGATTGCAATTTTCATAATCTAGTATTATTTCATCAAAACTTTGCCTCTCTAATGCATTGAATAATTTTCTTAAAAATTCGGAACTTTCTTTATAATTATCTGCTAATGAAAAAACCGAAGGAACCATAAATATATTGGATTCATTTTTCAACTTCTCGTTTCCAAAAGCATTTTTTGTTTTTAGAAAATAATTAGTTAGCTCTCCATATAGTGGTCGTGGAGGTAGTTTTGTTCTCCTACGAAAAGTATTAAGATTTACTTTAGGTGCTTTTGGATAAAGTTTCCGAATATTAGCTAGATATTTAGCTAACCCAGACCTTAATCTTTGTTTTTTTATTTTTCTCTTAAGCTTAGATTTAAAGATAGCAATAGCTCTTCTTTTAAGAATAGAGGTTTTATCTTTTTTTTGATTGAAAGTCTTCATTGATGCATTTTACCCAACAAAATATAGCTTTTAAATGATACTATGTTGTGTGTGATATTTTCATTTACTTCTTTTCTTTCAGTAGTTTTTCCAATATAGTATTTCTTTCTTGTTCGGCTTTCAGCATCCGTTCAAAAAGTTCAACTACCTTATCTATTGGATTAAATGTACAATAATAAGGACTAAAATGCCCTTGATTTATCGCACTATCATTAAATGTATTTATATAACTAACCGTAACATCATCACTCATATTTTTGATAGCATCAGCCGGAACATTCAACACTTTCGCAATTTTTTCCAAAATCTTATCTTCGATTTCTTCCTTTTGTTCCAGTAAAGACATATTTTGTTGTGTCATATCAAGTGCAATGGCGATTGCCTCTTGTTTCACTCCGAGCATTTCTCGCAGTCGTTTGATATTGCGTCCGTGATGTGCTTTCTTGAATGGCATTGTTTCAATATTCATGATTATTTGAGATTACAGATTATTAAAAACACAAAAGTACGAAAATTTGTATAGAAATAACTTGTTAGAATGCAATAAATTGTTTGTCAGATACAAGGCTCAATTGTAGAATACGAATGCCCGGATTATTTTCTTTGTCAAAAAATACATTTTGTATAAGCAAATATCCATAATTCCATGAAAGAAAAAATCTATCTCATACCATTAAAGAAATATTTATCTGAAGAGATTTCGCCCAAACAACTGGCTCATTTACTCGATGAACTAACTTTTGATTATTCCCAGAAGATTATAGAATTACATTTGACAAATAATGAATCTGATATATATGTTCACGAAGAAACAAGCAATTTTCTTTATCATCTTAAAAGGCTTCGGGATGTATTGAAGAAATGTAAGGCGTAAATAATTACATTTTTATTCCCTGCCTTTTCCCTGGCTCCGGTCGTTTCCTGATTCCGAGAGCTTCCTGAAGTTCACGAAATTTTTGTTTAAACCAGTCCAGAATATTCGTACCATTAATTGTTAGTCGTAATTTCAAAGGATTATCAGGCTCCTTTTCAATCTTTGCTTTTCCGTTCTGGACTTCAAAGTGTTGTTTGTGTTCAGGTGAGTAAAGATTGCCTGTAACAGTTAACTCTTTGTCGGAAAGCATCTTTTTGACAGCTTCTGTTGTAAAACCAACGGATTTGCATAAATTGGCTACTCGTAGCTGCTCCTGCATCATCGGGAATAATTCATATACAAAATTCAAGTCTTCCTGTGCTTTGTAAGGCGCGTATTCTTGCCAGGCATTTTCAATTTTGGATTCTATCGTTTCCAGTTCCTTCGTTTTTTCTTGAACAAAATTATTCATTGATAGGAATTTCTCCCGTGCTTCGTCCTTCCGGTCGTACAAATCCCGGATTTTTTCGTTTACTTCTGCCTTTTCTTCCTGTAATATTTCTACATCTTCTTTTAAATCTTCGGATTGTACAAATAAATCCCGGTAATGTTGAGCCGTGGAAATATGTTTGGTTTCCGAACCTTCAATACCACGTTGTAAACCGTATTTTTGCATGCGTGCTGCATACGTGTTCTGGTATTCTTTCAATTTATCCCGTGACATAATATCATCCGCGCAAAGCCGGGAAGATTCGACGTTTTTCTTTTTATATTTTTTCTTTCCGGGTAATTCTTGTTTGGCTTTTCGCCTTTCTCCGGTAACAATAGGAACAACAGTAGCATGAATGTGAGGTGTTTTTTCATCCATGTGCAAAGATGCCGATACAAGATTATCAGTTCCAAAAGTTTGTTTCAACCAATCCAAATTTTCGTTACACCAATCATCCAGTTTGCCGGATTTCTCTATTTTTATCATATCTTCATGAGTCCCTGTCAGCATGATACGGATTGCC
>JAVBMM010000084.1:0-10766 GCA_031552425.1 Bacteroidales bacterium
CATATTTCAAATCTTCCTCACTGGAAATTTGTGCATATATATTCTCCATTGTTGCTTCTTCTACATACCTATAAGGAGGCTGTATCCTATCTAATCCTTCCTCATCTCGAGAGAAGTATATTTCAGGAGCTACACCCATAAAAATAGCAAACTTTGCTTCGCTCAATAAACTTTCGGCTGTAGAGTTCACTGCTTTTATTTTGTAATAATTCTTACCTGTCAGAGGAGTATTATCGGTGTAAGTAAGCGCCGTTATCCCGTTTTGCAACAAAGTGTAATTGATATTGTCTCCACTGCGAAAAATTTCGTAACTTGTAGCTTTGGGAACAATGTCCCACGAAATAGATATGTTGGTATCGTTTAATACAGTATTTCTAATAACAGGAGTAAGTAATACTACAGCTCCAAACTTAATACTATCGATTTGCGACACTTCGATGACTTTAACAATATTACCATTGTTGTAAATCTGCAAAGTTTGATCTTGTCCAGATACAACACTCCCCATTAGCAAAAAAAACAGCATCAGAACAAATTGAATATTGAACTTTTTCATGGAAAAACATTTTTATTGTTTAATAATCTTGTGAGCAATAACACCTTGCTTATTGGATATCTGGATGATATATAAACCGACCGAACAATCGGAAAGAAAAAGAGTGTTCCTACAATTCCCAACATTTACTACCCATGCAATTTTTAAAAGATTTGTTTTCATAATTTCTTTACTTTTATGTGATTGTATAAAAATACGAATTTATTTTTACGATTAATCTGAATAATTAAAATTCATTTAGAGTTGCACCTTCATCTTAATCCAGAAGGTAGTTTTCTGCAACGTTGTCGCTGAAGTAGGATATACATAATCTTCCATTTTGTCTATCACCAAAAGAACTCGTTTTACTACACCATCCACTATTGTATCATATACAGCAACCTTCATCGGCGTAGGATTTCCAGTTGTCATTCCTGTCAAAATTCCAAATCCATTTGGATTAGAATAATTGGGAACAACTGTCTGAGCCATAATTTGACTGATAGTGGCTTTATCAAAATCTGCAACTGTAATTGGAGATTCACCTATAGTATATTCTGTTTGCGTTGACCAAGTGCTTGTTCTACATGTAATATTAGCTGAATTCAGCTTACTTGTGAAATTGCCTATTCTATTGAACCTAATTTCATTTTCATTAGACCACAATTCAAAACCTCCATCAATATATTGTGATTGGTTCTTTGCTGTACAATATGAATATGCTTTACCAAATTGGGCAGAAATGAAGGGACCCGGAGTTCCATCTGTTGAATTTGTTCCCCGACCTGGATATCCTGCTAATAGGTAATAATATTTATAACCTACATGCACATCGTATGTTTGTTCATTTGTTTTTCCCAGATAATCCTCCGCATTAAGAACAATAGAACCCAAATCATTTACTGCTGTAAATGTTGTTATAAATGTTCCATCGGGATTTACTAGTATCGGAACATTCGCCTGTAAGACACTTCCGGTTCTACTTTTCAGGGTATATGTAAACATTTGCAAACCATTTTCAGCAGTAATAGTTCCGGAAAGTGTCGCTATTCCATTCAAAGGTAAGCCGTTGAAATAATCAGCGCTTTGATCTAATCTAAAATCTACTAAATATTTATAATCAATTGCCAAAGAAGTTTCCCTCATCTTTTTCAACTCTCCGGCTGTGACCATTGCCTTCAAAGCAGTGGTTCCTTTTGCAAATACATATTCTTCGCCATTATCCCAATAAGAAACATTCACTGCAGCCTGTTTAACTCCAGGAGCAAAGAAAACGGTATCATTGATACGGGTAGTTTGATTTCCAACAGATTGATAAAATACCACATATTTCAAGTCTTCTTCACTGGAAATTTGTGCATATATGTTTTCCATTGTTGCTTCTTCTACATACCTATAATGAGGTTGTATCCTATCTAATCCTTCTTTATCTCTAGAGAAGTATATTTCAGGAGCTATAAAAACAGCAAACGTTGCTGCACTCAACAAACTGCAAACTGTGGTGCTTACTGCTTTTATTTTGTAATAATTCTTACCACTCAGAGGTGTATTATCGGTGTAAGTTAGTGTCGTTATCTCGCTTTGCAACAAAGTGTAATTGACATTGTCGCCACTGCGAAAAACTTCGTAACTTGTAGCTTTGGGAACAATGTCCCACGAAATAGATATGTTGGTATCATTTAATACAGCACTTACATTAACAGGAGTAAGTAATACTACAGTTCCAAACTTAATACTATCGATTTGCGACACTTTGATGACATCAACAATATTACCATTTTTGTAAATCTGCAAAGTTTGATCTTGTGCAGATACAATATTCCCCACCAACAAAAAGAACAGAATCAAAGTGAACTGTATATTGAGCTTTTTCATAAAAATATTTTTATTGTTTAATAATCTTGTGAGCGCTAACACCTTGACCATTGACTATCTGAATGATATATAGACCGGCCGGACAATCGGAAAGGAATATAGTGGTTGAAAATGACTGATTTTTGAGGTATTGCAACAATTTCCCTTGTAAGTTATATACTCTGACTGCTATGATTTCCGTATCACTTTCAATAATTACATTATCGGCTTCCCGAAACAGTTTTATATCTGTTCTTTTTACCGTAACTATCGAAGTAGTTCTTGATTTGAAAGTGATTGCCGAAATATTGTTATACTGCAAGGCTGTAATATTCCCATTTACGGGATGCAGATTAATTCCCTGTTCCGTAAAAGTAATTTTGCTTAGGTTGTCTAATACAAAAGATTGTTCCGTGCCAATCAAAGGATACACATACAGCCATTCTCCGCTTTGTGCATGGGAGGAAAAGGGTATTCCTACAATTCCCAACATTACCATCCATGCAATTTTTAAAAGATTCGTTTTCATAATTTCTTTGTTTTTATGTGATTGTATTTATCTTTTATATCACAAGCAAAATTTTATTCTAATAATTAAAAAGTAAAAGTATGAAATATTATTAAAATTTCCAAACTCTCTTTTTGTTGCACCTTATCTTCTACAATAAATATTCAGAAGAAAAATAACAATCATTCATTTTTGTTTATATTTGCATTTATTACTTACAGAATTATTATGATTTGTTTTCCCAACGCAAAAATTAATTTAGGTTTAAATATTGTTGCAAAAAGACCTGATGGTTATCATAATATAGAAACCATTTTTTACCCCATCAATCTATGTGATTCTTTGGAAATCGTCCCTGCCCAAAGCAAGAAAAGAACTTTCAACCAAACCGGGCTTCAAATTGAAGGAAATCCATCGGATAATTTAGTCATGAAAGCTTATCAAATGTTGGAGGAAAAATATCCTTTACCGGAATTAGATGTTTATTTATTAAAAAAGATTCCTTTCGGAGCAGGATTGGGAGGAGGATCTTCTGATGCTGCTTTTATGTTGAAGTTGTTAAATAATTTTGCAAAATTAAATCTCACAAAAAAAGAATTGGAAGAAATATCCGGAAAACTTGGCGCTGACTGTGCTTTCTTTATACAAAACAAACCGGTTTTTGCAAGTGGTATAGGAAATATATTCGAAACTATTGACATTTCTCTGAAAGGTTATTATTTATCATTAGTCAAACCCCATATCCATATTTCCACACAAGAAGCATATGCTGCAGTGAAACCCTCCTACCCAATAGATTCTCTAAAGAATATTATTCAAAAACCTATCATGGAATGGAAAAATTGTATGATCAATGATTTTGAATCCGGTATTTTTCTTAAATATCCTGAAATTCAAATGATTAAAGAAAAGTTATACGATTTAGGAGCAGAATACGCTTCCATGTCCGGTTCCGGTTCTTCAGTGTTTGGAATATTCAAATCTCCCATTCAGAAGAATATTTTCAACAATGCAGATAGTTTTTTAATACCACTATAAACCTATATAAAACAAAAGCAGGGACAATCACTTGCTCCTGCTTCCTCTTCATAAAAAACTCTTATAACCCTAAACCTTGCAATTATGAAAACTTTAACCTCATTGCAAAGATAAGGCATTCTCCTTCATTTCTGCAAATTTTTCTATTTAAAAATGCCTCTATAATAGTTAATAAAAATTAATGTTCTGATTGATTGAAAATTAGTTTATCCGTTAAGTTTGATTTTTATATTTTCATATTACCGGTAAATTATATGAGCGGAAAATGTCTTCCGCTTTTCCTATTTCTATCCTTGTAGGTGTTCTTACATCTTTCAGTTTATATTCTTTATCTAATTCTTTCCATTTGTGCATCCCCATTTGATGAAAGGGAAGAACATCTACCCTCTTTATGATAGAATTATATTGAGACATCGATCGTGCCCAATCAAGCAGGTCTTTCTCTTCGTCACTATAACCCGGAACAAGTACATAACGCAACCAAACCGGTTTTTGAATGGAATAAAGATATGAAATAAAGGAAAGTGTAGGTTGTAAAGGAACAGAAGTCAACTGCTTATACTTATGAGGGTCTATATGCTTAACATCCAATAAAACTAAATCGGTATAATCTAATAATTCTTTTACATTTGTATTGAGAATATAACCGGAAGTGTCTATTGCCGTATGAATATTTTCTTCTTTACACAATTTGAACAGATCATGAACAAAACCGGATTGTAAGAGAGGCTCCCCTCCTGAAACGGTTACTCCTCCGGAACGAATAAAATTTTTTACTTTTTTTATTTCTTCGAAAGCTTCTTCCGGAGAAAGCATCAGTTTTTTATTCCTTACACCCCATGTATCGGGATTGTGACAATAAAGACAGCGCAAAGGGCAGCCTTGCATAAAGAATACAAAGCGGATCCCCGGACCATCTTTAGTGCCAAAAGATTCAAAAGAATGAATATAACCCTTCATATGGCATAAAAAGCTAAGAAAGGAGACATTCTATTAACTTATTAAAATCTATCCGTAATAGTTCGATTAATAACATCTAACTGTTGTTCCTTGGTGAGTTTGATAAAATTTACTGCATATCCGGAAACCCGAATGGTAAGTTGAGGATAATTTTCCGGATGAGCCATAGCATCTTCCAATAGGGATTTATTAAATACATTCACATTGAGATGTTGACCGGCTTGGTGAAAATAACCATCCAACAAAAATACCAAATTGGTCCTTTTTTCATCTTCAGATTTCCCCAATGTTTCCGGAGTAATGGCAAATGTATAGGAAATACCATCATTTGCGTGTTCAAAAGGAAGTTTGGCGACAGAAGCCAAAGATGCAATAGCCCCTTTGGTATCCCTTCCATGCATCGGATTAGCTCCAGGGCCGAAAGGTTCTCCTCCTTTTCTTCCATCGGGAGTACTACCGGTTTTTTTTCCGTAAACCACATTAGAAGTGATCGTCAACACAGATTGTGTAGGAATAGCATTGCGATACATTTTTTGCTTACGGATTTTATTCATAAATAACTCTACAATTTTCACTGCAAGTTCGTCTGTTCTATCGTCGTTATTTCCATACGGTACGTATTCTCCTTCCACAATATAATCTACGGCATCTCCTTCTTCATCTCGTACCACTTTTACTTTTCCATATTTGATTGCGGCAAAAGAATCGGCAACAATAGAAATTCCGGCAATACCAAAAGCTTGAGTGCGAATCACATCTACATCATGCAAAGCCATTTCCAGGGCTTCGTAAGAATATTTATCATGCATGTAATGGATGATATTTAGTGCTTTCACATAGGTTTCTGCCAACCAATCCAGCAACTTATCAAATTTATCCCACACTTCTTCAAAATCCAAATACTCACTCGTGATCTTTTCAAAAATCAGAGGTGTTACCTGTACCTTGGATTTTTCATCTTTTCCTCCGTTTATAGCATATAACAATGCTTTGGGTAAATTAGCACGTGCTCCAAAAAATTGCATTTGTTTTCCTACTCTCATTGGAGAAACACAACAAGCAATTCCATAATCGTTCCCGAACTGTGGGTTCATCAAATCATCATTCTCATATTGCAAAGAAGATGTATCAATAGAAACCTTAGCACAATATTTTTTCCAGCTATCCGGCAAGTTCTCGCTCCACAAAATTGTCAGATTAGGCTCTGGGGAAGGACCTAAATTATACAATGTATGCAAAATACGATAGCTATTTTTAGTTACTAATGATTTATTTCCGGACATTCCACCTATAGATTCCGTAACCCAAACCGGATCTCCGGAAAACAGATTATCATATTCCGGTGTTCTAAGAAAGCGAACCATCCTCAATTTCATCACAAAATGATCCATCATTTCTTGAGCTTCCTCTTCTGTGATGAGGCCTCTATTTAAATCCCTCTCAATGTAAATATCTAAAAAAGTAGAAACACGACCGATGCTCATGGCCGCTCCATTTTGATCTTTAATAGCACCCAAATAACCAAAATATGTCCATTGAATGGCCTCTTTAGCGGTAGAAGCTGGTTGAGAAATATCAAATCCATATGCAACAGCCATTCTTTTCAAGGCTTTCAAAGCATTTATTTGATCGGAGATTTCTTCTCTCTGAAGGATTAAATCATCAGTCATCTGTACAGGATCAAAATACTCAAAGAAATTTTGTCGTTCTTCTATTAACCTATCAACACCATAAAGGGCAACACGACGATAATCTCCAATGATACGTCCTCTTCCATACGCATCCGGCAAACCTGTAATAATTGCACTGGTACGGGCTTTCTTTATACTAGATGTATATGCAGAAAAAACTCCCTCGTTATGAGTTTTACGGTATTTTTTATAAATTTCCGTCGTTGCCGGATCTAATTTATATCCGTAAGCTTCCAAACCTTGTTCCACCATGCGCAACCCTCCATTGGGAAAGATACCACGTTTAAGGGGTTTATCTGTTTGTAAACCAACTATTTTCTCTAGATTTTTATCAATATAGCCGGATCCATACGCATCTATTTGTGAAGGGATTTTAGTTTCTGCATCATAAATTCCTTTTTTTCTTTCCTCTTTAAACATTTCCGTTACAATGTTCCACAAACGGTTAGTTGCTTCAGTTGGTTGTTTCAAGAAACTTTCATCACCTGTGTATTCAGTATAATTCAAAAAGATAAAATCAGTGACATCAATTTTATTTTTCCAAATACCATCTTTAAAACCTATATATGAATCCATTTTATATAATTAAATTTATCTGCAGATATTCAAACCATATATCACATGATTTCCCTGAATTTTACTTAGGAAAACATATTATTTTTCATTCAATCTTAAAATCTTACGTGTTTTTCTTTTCTGAAACAGAGGGGTATTGATTTTGAAAATCAATGCAAAGGTATTGCTATTTAAGTGTACTTCCAAAATTTATTACGGAAATTTTTCTTTAATCAAAAATGAACGAATTTTGTCATTTACATGGCTCTTTTTATGTTTTTTTCATACTTTTGCAATCAAATACAAAATCGAAACACATGAATGTATACCGTTGGATGTTTATTACTTTGATTTCTTGCTTTATCGTGGGATGCTCGAAAACCGTAATACCTCGCACTTTCCTGATTGAACCCACAGCGTTAGTTACCAACAAACAAAAAATAAAGTCCGGAGATAAAATACTGAACGAAACATTGGTAGGATTAAAGATAGAAGCAGATAAAACGTTAACCGAAGATCCGTATTCAGTAACCTATAAAACCAAGGTTCCACCAAGTGGAGATAAACACGACTATATGAGTGTCGGACCTTATTGGTGGCCGGACACAACTAAACCCGACGGTTTACCCTACATCCGCAGGGACGGAGAAATCAATCCCGAAAGGTTCGAAATCAAGGACGCAGAATACTTCAAGGACTTATGTCATAATGTTAGATTATTGGCTGTAGTACATTATTTTACCGATGAGGACAAATACTCAACAAAGGCTGTAGAACTGCTTCGAGCATGGTTTCTGGACGAGGCCACCCGTATGAATCCCAATTTGAATTACGGGCAGGCTATCCCCGGAATTACGGAGGGGCGTGGCATCGGACTGATCGACACAAGATTCTTAGTGTACCTGATCGATGCAATTCAAATATTACAAGCCTGCGAACGGTTATCAGTCGCTGAATATGATGGTTTACAAATATGGTTCAGACAATTTCTTGATTGGATGACCACAAGCCCTGTCGGGTTGGATGAAGCGGACGAACACAATAACCACGGCACGTATTATGATGTACAAACTGTAGCTATGGCACTGTTTACCGGACAAAAGGATCGTGCCATCCAAATGTTGGAACAACAAACCAAGCAGCGTATCGAAAACCAGATAGCCGAAGATGGCAGCCAACCACATGAATTAGCCAGAACGCTTTCGTGGAGTTATTCGCAGATGAACCTTTCCGGATTTTTTGAACTGGCAGGATTAGCAGAAAATGTAGACCTGGATTTATGGAATTATGTCAGCTCCAATAGAAAAAGTATCAAAAAAGCATACCTTTGGATGTTGCCTTATGCCAATGGAAAAACGTGGGAATATAAACAAATCAAGCCTGCAGATAAATCTGTATTTGTAACTTTGGCGCGTATTGCAACTATAAAATATCCTGATGTAGATGCATCGGATTTCCTGAAACAATACCAGGATGAAAAGCCGGATGACTTATTTGTGTTAACGCACTAAACATTCAGATATATGTCAAACTATAATACTCCTCAACAAATTGCAATAGAATTTTCTCAAAACGGAATATATAAATCCAAGCTTCCTATTACCAAATTCACTATTTTATCTCTACTAGGTGGAGCTTTTATTGCTTTTGGCGGTTTATTAACAGTAATAGTAGCCGGTGGAATGCCTGAAGTATATATCAATAACCCGGGATTAGTAAAATTAGTAGCCGGAACTTTATTCCCTGTCGGTTTAATCATGGTTTCTGTAGCAGGAGCAGATTTATTCACCAGCGATTGTACCGGTATGGTGTTACCATATTTACAAAAGCAAATAACATTTGGAACCGTCTTAAAAATATTAACATTATCTTATATTTTCAATTTCTTCGGAACACAATTTATTGCTTATTTTTTAGCCAATAAAGCTGGATTAATTAGTAGTACTCCATGGAAAGAATATTTACACAGATTAGCTGAATCTAAAATTCACTATGGTTTTGGTGTTGTTTTCTTAAAAGCTATCGGAGCCAACTGGTTGGTTTGTTTAGGAACTTGGATGGGATATGCAGCAAAAGATATTTCAGGAAAAGCAATAGGAATCTGGATTCCGGTAATGATTTTTGTCACTTTGGGATACGAACACTCCATCGCTAATATGTTTTTCATTCCGGCTGCCATATATTCAGGAGCCGATATCAGTTGGTGGAGTTTTATCTCAGACAACTTGATACCGGCTACCTTAGGAAATATTGTTGGAGGCGCTATATTTGTAGGATGCGCCTACTGGTACGTATATATGAAAGATTAGTCTTTCAATTCTATTGGTTGGATTTTAGGAATGAACAATTTCAATATTGTCCAAACCAATAGGTAAGACAAACTTGCATAAGCAAATACAATATGATAGCTTCCTGTAGCATCTAACACCCAACCCACAAGCGGAGCAAAAATAATTCCTCCTACTGCTCCGGAGAATCCTGCTAATCCGGTTACAGAACCCACTGCATTTTTAGGATAAATATCTGATACCACAGTAAAGATATTCGATGCCCATCCTTGGTGTGCTGCTGTTGCCATACTTATTAAAATAATTGCAATCCACAGATTTGAAAAATAAGACAGGAAAAAAATAGGAACAACCATCAATGCCATGATTAATATACTGGTCTTCCGTGCATAATCCACGCTCTTACCTATTTTGATGAAGTGAGAAGAAAGCCATCCGCCACCAATTCCTCCGATTGAAGAAAAAACATAAATGATAATAAGAGGAATGGTGAACCCTTGTATATCCAATCCATGCTCAGAACTTAAGTATTTAGGCAACCAATATAGGAAAAACCACCAAACGGCATCAGTCAGGAAACGACAAAGACAGATACCTATGGTTTGTCTATATGTCAATAATTTCAACCAAGGAATAGAAGATTTAGGTTCAGGTTCATTATCCGAATGAATATAAGCGTATTCTTCTTTAGAAAGAACCGTAGTTTCTTTAGGTGCTTTATAAATAGGTAACCAAAAAAACAACCATACAATTCCCAATAAACCTGTTATTATAAATGCTGATTGCCATCCGAAGTGAACAACTAGAAAAGGAATAAGCAATGGTGCAATAATGGCTCCTATTGTAGAACCCGAATTAAAAATACCCGTAGCCAACGCCCGTTCTTTTTTCGGGAACCATTCCGTAACAGTCTTGATAGACGCCGGAAAATTGGCAGATTCTCCTAATGCCAAGCCAAATCTTGCTGCAGCAAATCCAATAACAGACGATGCAAAAGCATGAGCAGCAGCAGCAATACTCCAAACAAAAATAGCTATTGAAAAACCGATACGAACCCCAAATTTATCTAAGAATCGTCCGGTTATAAGCAAACCTAAAGCATAAGCAACTTGGAATGCCATGATGATATAACCGTAATCTTTTTCTGTCCAACTAAATAATTCTTGTAATTGAGGAGCTAGAATACTAATTATCTGACGGTCAATGTAATTAATGGTTGTAGCAAAGAAAAGTAATCCACATATTCGCCATCTATATCCTTTGATGTTTTCCATTTTGTTTATTTATTATTGTTAACGATACAAAGTTATATATCATAAAAAGTAAAACAAGTTTTA
>JAVBMM010000057.1:0-16440 GCA_031552425.1 Bacteroidales bacterium
TGATGAAAAATCCGGTATAAAAAACGGCTTCCCGTCTTTCAAAAGAGAAGTATCCGATTTCATAAAAATTATAGGTTCTTCCTTTTCTAATAACGTATGATTCATCTCTTTATTATGAGATGCATAATTCATGCCAACACAAATAATTTTCATAAACAATTAAAGATATTTAACGCATTGACGGAATTATTCGGGAAGATTAGTAAGCCTATTAAACATCACTGCCAAATGGGCATAAATAGAAGTGTTTTGTACCACAATGCCTTCCGGCACGCGTATCCTGAATGGAGTAAAATTCCAAATGGCTTTGATTCCTCCGTCAACTATAATGTCTGCCACTTCTTGTGCTTTTTCTACAGGAACGGTTAAAATTCCTATTTTTGCATTTAAATCGCTCTGTTTTTGGATAAATTCGGAAGTATGAAATACAGGTATTCCATTAATCGAAGTATCGCACAAACTCTTCCTAACATCAAAACCGGCAACTACTTCCAATCCATACTGATTCAATCCGGAATCATGGAGTAATGCAGCACCTAAACTTCCCACTCCAAACAAAAAGGCTCTATGAGAAGATGTAAATCCGAGAAATTTTTCCAATACTTCAACAAGAGAATCAATTTCATATCCGACCCTGGTTTTTCCTGAAATAGCCACAAAAGATAAATCTTTAGCTACTTGAGATGCGTCTACGTTGATTTCTTTCGCTATTTGAGTAGAAGAGGCATAAGTTTCTCCTTTATTCTTCAAAATCTTAACAAAAGCAAGATACCAAGGCAACCTACGCAGGGTAGGTTCAGGAATCCTCCATTTTTGCATAACATCCGATTGTTGTTGGGGCATTAGAACTAACTGAATAAAACGCAAATATAAATAAATTTGACAAAAAAAAGATATTCTATAGGAAAATGTTACTTTTGCTGTCATAAGATAATTGGTTCAATGAAAAAGAATGATTGGAAAGACCGGCTTAATGTAGTATATTCTACAAATCCAGATTTTAAATACAAAACTTCTGAAAATGAAGAGATCGAAAATAAACCGAAAGACAAACAACAAATAAGAATTTCTTTAGATAAAAAAAACAGAGGGGGTAAAATAGTTACATTGATTTCCGGATTTGCAGAAACAGAAAATGATTTACAAGAATTAGGCCGCAAATTAAAAATGAAATGTGGAGTAGGCGGTTCTGCTAAAGATGGAGAAATTATTATTCAAGGAGATTTTCGAAATCGAGTACTCGAACTACTTCTACAAGAAGGATACACAAAATCCCGTATCATTTGACGATTTCAAAGTATTTATTTGTTGGATAAGCAAAATAATTTTACTTTTGCCAACATAAAATCCAAATCTTTTTAAATGAAAGTTCATAAAGAAGGGAATAATATCCTTTTAGTCTTGTTTCTTGTACTTTTGTTAATCAACCTGGGATTATACTATTTTACAGGTGTTTGTTTTCATTTCTACTTCTTCTGTGCAATTTCTGTTTTTATTTTTTTGATGGTATTGAATTTTTTTAGGAGCCCTAAACGTGTATTTCCTGATAATCAGGAAGGAGTTGTTGTGGCTTGTGCTGATGGAACAATCGTAGCTATTGAAGAAGTCGTGGAGAATGAATATTTTCATGAAAAACGATTACTCATATCTATCTTTATGTCAGTTTTTAATGTCCATGCCAATTGGTTTCCTGTAGAAGGGAAAGTAATACACGTCTCCCACACAAAAGGACGTTTTATGGCTGCCTATTTGCCAAAATCAAGTACGGAAAACGAACGTTCTATGGTTGTCATTGAGACCCCTCAAGGGGATAAAGTTATGGCAAGGCAAATCGCCGGAGCTATGGCTAGAAGAATCGTAACTTATGCAGAAGTTGGCGAAAATTGCAAAATCAACGATCAAATGGGGTTTATTAAATTTGGATCTAGAGTAGACATATACTTACCTTTAAACTCAGAAATTCTCGTTGAAATGGACCAAAAAGTAATTGGAGACATCACTCCTATTGCAAAATTAAACAGTAACTAAACAGATGAAAAAGCATATTCCTAATTTGATCTCTTGTTTGAATCTTTTCTCCGGAAGTATTGCCGTTGTATTAGCATTTGAAGGATTATTCTTCTATGCTTTTTTGTGGATTATGTTAGCAGCTGTAATGGATTTTCTTGATGGAATGGCTGCTAGATTATTAAATGCTTATTCTCCGATAGGAAAAGAATTAGATTCTTTAGCCGATATAATTAGTTTTGGTTTTGCCCCAGGAATAATGATTTTCAAAATTCTTCAAATAAATTCAGAAATAGTAAATTTCGGATTTCCTTTTTTACCATACATCGCTTTTCTAATTCCAATATTTTCAGCTTTGCGATTGGCAAAATTTAATATAGATGAACGACAAACCGATTCCTTCATAGGATTGCCCACTCCTGCCAATGCTATGTTTTGGGCCTCCGGAATTGCAGGAACTTGGAAATATTCCGATGGAAACGAACTTTTATACACAACCATTATTATCATATCTATTCTTATTTTTTCATGGTTAATGATTTCTGAAATACCTATGTTTTCCCTGAAAATGAAAAAGATCGAATGGAAAGAAAATCAATTGAAATTCATCTTACCGGTTATAGGTACTATTGCAATATTTTTTCTAGGCAGTGCGGGAATCGCATTTGTTATATTATTGTATATACTAATCTCACTTTGCAAAAAAGATAAAACCAAATAGTTTTTCTTATCAGGAAAATGATTACAATTTCAAACCTCAACTTTGCTTATCCTAGGTGTAAGTTACTTTTGGATAAATTAAGCCTTGAATTCCGAGCTGGCCATATTTACGGACTCTTAGGTAAGAACGGGTCCGGAAAATCTACATTATTACATTTACTGAGCGGATTACTTTGTCCTGTTTCAGGAACACTACTCATAAATAAGAAAGAGCCTTTCCAACGGGAAATTTCATTTCTTCAAGATTTATTTTTAATGCCTGAGGAATTTTATGTGCCCGGAA
Organism: Bacteroidales bacterium; assembly: GCA_031552425.1. GTDB lineage: Bacteria > Bacteroidota > Bacteroidia > Bacteroidales > Azobacteroidaceae > JAISFI01. The sequence continues at coordinate 3,011 of JAVBMM010000057.1, forward strand.
TTTCAATCAAAAAATATGTTAATCTATTCGCCTCTTTTTATCCAAGGTTTAATCATCCCTTTTTCGAAGAAATTCTTAACGATTTTGAGGTTTTTCCAACAGACAACATACATAAAATGTCTATGGGGCAAAGAAAAAAAGCATTGATGTCTTTTGCATTGGCAAGCAATACAAAAATTTTATTGATGGATGAACCGACAAATGGCTTAGACATCCCTTCAAAATTTCAATTCAGGAAAATTCTATCTAAAATGGATATTTCTGATAAATGCATAATTATCTCTACCCATCAGGTTAAAGATTTAGATAAATTAATCGATTCCATCGTGATTTTAGAAGATCAGAAGATTTCTTTCCAAAACAATATGAAATCTATTTCGGAGTCGCTTAGCTTCATTACTTATAACGAAAACGAATGTCCGGAATCATTTCTTTATAAGGAAGAAGGATTTGGAGGAGGAAAAGTTATTATAAAGAATGAAAGTGGTAAACCTACACTAGTCGATATGGAACTTCTCTTTAATGCTTTGATTTGTGAGAGAGAATCTATTATGGATGCATTAAGACAAAAAGAATGAAACAAGGATTCGATACAAAACGATTTTTTCGTTTGTTTTACAACGATTTTGTGTTGAACAGGAAAGAATATACATGGACGGCTTTTACCCTAATAGCATTAACTATTATATTTTTTCTTGCACACATTCTAGATGGTGATACAATATATTTGAAAGACCTTTTTGTTATATCTTTCTTTTTTCTGATTGTGTTACAAGCTGCTTACCCTACATTTATCTGGAGAGACTTTACTTCTAAAAAGAGAACAACCTCTTTACTAACATTACCAGCAAATAAATCGGAAATCTTTTCTCAAAAATTAATCTTCAGTCTTATTCTTTTTCCTCTGATTTATTGCCTTTATGCATTACTTATTATGAAACTTGCAGTAGAATATAATCATCTAATAGGGATAATTATGAACTGGGAGCATTATAAAGGTGAAACACTTTTTTCTTTTTTTAGTGATTTATCCGACTATGATTACCGGGAATATAGCATCTTTTTCTGTTTCTGGATATTTTTTGGCGCTGCTGCCTTTTGGGGTGGAACTACATTCAAAAAACTTTCGTTATTTAAAAATGTAGCATTCTGGTTTATATTTGCAATATTATTATGGTTCATATCCATATTGTTCAGATTGTTTATAACCGGAGAATATGAACCGGACATATTACCTTTTTTCATATACGATGGAGGGGCTTATCATGATGTATGTACAATCGATTTTTTACCTCATTTTCATTTGTACCTTGTGGCTTTTGTAAGTTTATTCCTGTTAATTATTTCATATTTTAAATTCAGAGAAAAAACAATATAATTTTTAGGAGATAATACAATTGTTAAAAATTCAATCGCATGAAAATTTCTACAAAATTGTCATTGGCTTTACTAATTATTATATGCATCGGTATTGTTTTACAAATAATGATTTCCGAGCAGATTATCTCAGATCAGAAAATATTAGAATCTACACCCCAACTTCATTCGGATATTTTTGAGAAAACAAAAACTTACCGGGAGTTTGATTGCAAACCGTTTATTGATATCTATATAAAAAATATGGATGTTACATTAGTTAAATCAGACCGTTTTGGCGTTTTTTATAATAAATACAGGACAACAACTCAACTGGAATATAAAAATAATACACTTTATCTAAATAGCGAGGGAAGATCAAATCGTTGGAACAATCGTGTATTTATTTTCATGCCTATTGAACCTGCTAAAGTAACAATGGATGCCGAATCGGCAGATTATTTGAAAATATATGATTTCACAGGTGATCATACTACCGTTCATCTTAGGAATGGATATATGAGGCTTTCAACTAACATGCAATTTTTAGATTTACAAACAGATAGTGTAAATTTGACTTTGTCCATAGATAAATACGACACTTATATGTATTATCCAGATGAACCTACAGACCCAGAAGGAAAAAATGCAAGGAAACATCCAATAAATATTGTTGCATCTGCACGGAATAAAAGTGAATTCGGTATCGACCCCTCCGGAAGAAACCATATTAATGTGGATCTGAAATTAGATGAAAGCAATTTCCAATTGACTACTGGGAACTATACGACTTACCGTAATATATTTATTTCCGGTACATTATGGTCTTCGTATAATTATATTCATTCAAATTCGGATTATAATAACAGCGTTCCGTTCTATTGCGATTCACTTGTGATTGATGTTTCCGGAAAACCTGAAGAATTTTTTGGAATCGAATTGCCGAAAAAGATAGAAGCTAATTACTATACTCTCAAGAAGTCTGACAATATCAGCCTTACTTGCGAATCGAATTAAAAATCAATCCGGCCGTCCTTTCCGAGGCTCCTGGAGTTCCAAGAGTCTTAATAATTTCCTCGTATCCATCAAGCATTTGTTTTCTATAGGAAGGATTATTTAGAATATTTTCCAATTCTTTCCGAATAGACTTTTTGGAAAAATATTTGGCAAAAAGTTCTTTTACTATAGTTTTTCCGGCAATCAAATTAACTAAAGAAATATACTTCACATGGAAAAAATGCTTAAAAACAAAACTGACAAAATATTTGACAGGGGTCTGATAACAAACAATTTGAGGAACCTTAAAAAGAGATGTTTCCAATGTTGCTGTCCCGGAAGTTACCAATGCTGCTTTAGATTGTTGTAATAAGCGATAAGTCTGATTAAATACGATTTCAACGGGAAATTTACCGATATATTCATGGTAATATTCAGGTTCTATTCCAGGAGCTCCGGCAATAACCAATTGATAATTTTTGAAATCAGAAGCAGCTTCAAGCATTGTCAGTAAATTATCTTTAATTTCTTGCTTACGGCTTCCAGCAAGTATTGCTATTTTAGGACGGTGATCCAATTGATTACTTTGATTAAAATTCTCTGCGGTTTCATCGATAAATTCACGATTATATACTGCATCGACCGTAGGGTTACCTACATAACTTACCGTATAATTATAGCGTTTGTAAAAATCCACTTCAAAAGGAAGAATACAATACATTTCATCGATATATTTCCGAATACTTTTGATACGGTAAGTTTTCCATGCCCATATTTTAGGAGAGATGTAATAATGTACAGGAATTTGTAAATTTTGTTTAACGTATCGAGCAATTTTCAGGTTAAATCCAGGATAATCGACAAGAATCAACACATCAGGGTTCCATGATTCAATGTCTTTACGACATTTTTCCATATTGTTGAAAATCGTTCGCAAGTGTAACAAAACCGGAATGAAACCCATGTAAGCCATTTCACGGTAATGTTTTACACACGTACCTCCTACATTTTGCATCAAATCTCCACCAAAAAAACGAAATATTGCGTTTTTATCGATATTTTTCAATGCTTTCATAAGATTTGAAGCATGTAAATCTCCGGAAGCTTCCCCAACTACTAAATAGTATTTCATGTTTCAATTCAATGTCCAATGTTTCATGTCTTGAAGAGCTTCATAAGCTGTTAAATCTATCTTAGAAGGGACTACAGCAACATAACCATTAGCTAATGCCCATTCATCTGTATGAGGGTTATCTGGCTCCTCATTTTCAAAATTACCCGTCAACCAAAAAACGTCGTTTTTATCAGGATCTTTCGATTTTAAATATTCATTGACCCATCTCCCTTTAGCCTGGGTACAAACCTTTATCCCCTTTGGAATCCCATCATGCGGAATATTCACATTCAGACAAATTCCTTTAGGAAGTCCTTCCTGCAACACTTTTTGAGCTACCATATAAGCATATCTTCCTGCTTCCGTAAAATCTGCATCATAAGAGTGATGGGTCAAAGAAACACCGATGGAATCGACTCCGAATATGGCTCCTTCCAATGCGGCTCCCATAGTTCCGGAATATAAAATACAAATAGCAGCATTAGACCCATGATTGATTCCGGAAACCAATAAACTGGGCTTACGATCTAAAATTTCATTAATAGCTAATTTGACACAATCGACAGGAGTTCCAGTACAACTGTATATGGTTAATCCATCTTCTACTTTTTCTTTTTTCGCCCGAATTGGAATATGAGAAGTTATTGCACTCGACATTCCCGAGCGAGGACCATCAGGCGCTACTACCACAATTTCCCCTAAAGGCCTAAGAACTTCTATCAAAGTTTTAATTCCTTTGGAATGAAAACCATCGTCGTTTGTAATCAAAATTAAGGGTCTCATCGTTTTATCACATTTTTTTGCAAAGGTATGAAAAAAGTTATCAACAATTAACCATAGTTATCAACAATCATTGTATGGTTTTACATTTTTATGCACAAGATATTTTGAATAATTACTTATTTTTGTCGCTTGAAAATTTTAATCATTTAAGATAGGTATATGGGAAAGATTATTGCATTGGCAAATCAAAAAGGTGGCGTAGGAAAAACAACTACCGCAATTAATTTGGCAGCCTCTTTAACAGCCCTGGAAAAAAAGATTTTGGTTGTTGATGCTGATCCTCAGGCAAATGCTTCTTCCGGATTGGGAGTGGACATTCGCCAAATAGAATATTCCATTTACGAATGTATTATCAATGGAGCAGATCCAAAAAAAGCGATTGTAAAAACTGCGGTGGAAAACCTTGACATCATTCCTTCCCATATTGACTTGGTTGGTGCGGAAATTGAAATGCTAGAATTGGAAAACCGGGAAAAAGTGCTGCAACAAGTTTTAAAAAATATCAAAAATGATTATGATTTTATTCTAATAGATTGCTCTCCCTCATTAGGATTAATTACCGTAAACTCCCTTACAGCAGCCGATTCCGTAATTATTCCGGTACAATGTGAATATTTTGCATTAGAAGGAATAAGTAAACTACTTAACACAATCAAAATCATTAAATCAAAGTTAAATCCAGGATTAGAAATAGAAGGTTTCTTGCTGACAATGTATGATTCTCGTTTAAGACTAGCAAATCAAATATACGAAGAGGTTAAAAAACATTTCCGTGAATTGGTTTTTGAGACCGTTATCCAAAGAAATATCAAATTAAGTGAAGCCCCAAGCTACGGACAACCAGTACTGCTTTATGATCCGGAATCCAGAGGTTCTTATAATTACATACAACTAGCCAAAGAATTGATTGAGAAAAACGAAAAATAATTCAAAAATCATGTCAAAACAACCCAAATCTCCGTTAGGAAGAGGTTTAGATGCCTTAATTACAATGGATGAAATTAAAACAAACGGTACATCATCCATCAACGAAATAGCATTGTCTAAAATTCAAGCTAACCCAGAACAACCTCGTTCTATCTTCGATCAGGAAGCATTGGAAGAATTGGCTATGTCTATCAAACATTTGGGATTAGTACAGCCTATCACATTGAGAGAAATTGGAAGTGAAAAATATCAAATTATTTCCGGAGAACGTCGTTACCGTGCTTCCAAATTAGCCGGATTGGATACTATTCCTGCATACATAAAGAAGGCTTCTGACGAAAATGTAATGGAAATGGCGTTGATAGAAAATATTCAACGCGAAGACCTGAACCCGATAGAAATTGCTCTCGCTTTCCAAAATTTAATAGAAACATATAAACTCACTCAAGATAAGTTGAGTGAACGTATCGGGAAAAAACGAGCAACTATAGCAAATTTTCTCCGTTTGTTAAAACTACCTGCAGAAATACAAATGGGATTAAAAGACAAAAAAGTAGATATGGGACACGCCAAAGCATTGCTCGGAATTAATGATGCAGCTACTCAATTGAAACTTTATGAAGAAATCCTGAAAAATGATTTTTCTGTAAGGAAAGCTGAAGAATTAATTCGGGAAATGAATACTCAAGAAAACGACAAAAAACAACCAAATAGTTCCAAAACATCTCGTACTTCAACAGAGTTTTCTGAATTACAAGAAGCTCTTTCTTTCTTTTTCGGGACAAAAGTCCAATTCTCATGCAACGAAAAAGGATCCGGGAAAATTGCCATTCCCTTCCAGTCTGAGAAAGATTTGGAAAGAATTATGGTAATATTTGACTCTTTAAAAAAATAATACTTATCTTAGCGCATTGAAAATTGGGCTTTTGAAGTTTCGTGTTATTTCCATATTATTACTGTTGTGTGCTATAATCAAGCCGGTTCAAGCGCAAGAAACGGATAGCTTTTCCAACGTAACCTTGCAAAAAGATACTGGTATTTATATCCCCAAGATAATAGTGGTAAATAAAACGGATTCGCTGGTAAAAAAACAATTTTCCCCAAATCCGACCAAAGCATTAATATATTCTGCGATTTTTCCGGGATTGGGGCAAATTTATAATCGTAAATATTGGAAATTACCTATCGTTTATGGAGGGTTTATGGGATGTGCATATGCTATTTCTTTTAATAGCAGATATTATAAAGACTATTCTAATGCATACTTGGATCTCATGGATAATGATCCTAATACTAAATCTTACACTAATTTTCTTCCATACGGATATACAATCAGCGATACTACTTGGTTTGCCGGAGTTTTAAAAAGAAAAAAAGACTATTATCGAAGATATCGTGACCTGAGTTATATAATTACAGTAGGTTTATACGTTATATGTATGATAGACGCTTATGTGGATGCCCAACTTTTTGATTTCGACATAAGCCCTAATTTGAGTTTGAGAATGCAACCGATATTTTTTGAACCTACGGCATACAGCCAGAAATCATTCGGATTGCAGTGTTGTTTTAATTTTTAGATGTTATCAAAAAACGAATTATGAAAAGAATTTTAATATTAACGATGTTGTGCTTGTCATTACAAATGATAAATGCACAATCCAGAGAAGGATTAACAGAGCAAAACTTGGATATCTCAAATGATTCCATTTATATCCCAGAGAGCTTAGAAATGAATGTAGACAGTTTATTAAAAAGCTGGCACATAAATTATTACACCAGAAGAGATAAAAAATGTCTGGATTTTGAGAGGAATACTCACCCTGCAGATTCTGTATATGTTCAACGATTATCCCGTTTGCCTCATATCATAGAAATGCCATATAATGATCCGGTGAGAAACTGTATCAATCTTTATACAGAAAGAAGAAGAACTTTACTACAATACATGTTAGGATTAGCTGATGTTTATTTTCCAATGATTGAACAAATCCTTGACGAAAATAAGCTTCCTTTGGAATTAAAATATCTTGCTATTGTAGAATCTGCATTAAATCCAACCGCACTATCACGTGCCGGAGCTTCCGGACTTTGGCAATTTATGCTTCCTACAGGGAAAATATACGATTTGGAGATCAATAGTTTGGTAGATGAAAGGAGAGATCCCATAAAGGCAACCTATGCTGCTTGCCGTTATTTGAAAGATATGTATGCCATTTATGGTGATTGGAACTTAGTAATTGCATCTTATAATTGCGGGCCAGGAAATGTAAATAAAGCAATTCGCAGATCAGGCGGAAAAAAGGATTATTGGGCTGTTTACGATTATTTACCCAGAGAAACCAGATCTTATGTTCCATTGTTCATTGCAGCTTCTTATTCAATGAATTATTACAAAGAACACAATATTTGTCCGGTAAGTACTACCATGCCTCTTTCTACTGACACAATTATGATTAGCAAATTATTGCATTTGGATCAAATTGCTCAAGTACTAAAAATAGATATAGAATTATTAAGGGCATTAAATCCCGAATTTAAAAAAGATATTATTCCGGGGAACTATAAACCTTATGCATTACGTCTCCCTACAACTTACACCTATGCTTTCATTGAAGCTGGAGATAATGTATATACTTATAATTATGACAAATATTTTCCAAACAGAGAATATGCAGGTCCCGGCGCTTCCAGCCTTGCGAGAAATACCCAAGAGAGAGTAATTCACAAAGTAAGAAGTGGAGAATCTATGCTTAGCATCGCTAATGATTATGGAGTAACTACTTCTCAAATAAGGAAATGGAACGGATTAAAATCAACTAAAGTATACCCGGGAAGGAGCTTAAATCTTTATGTCAATTCAGGAGGATATTATGCCAATTCTTCTTCGGAAAAGGAGGAAAACAAATCAACAGTTTCAAATAATTCGGCATCTAAAGATCAACAAAATATTTTAAGTGAAAAGAAAACAGCAAAACAATCAAACAGTTCTTACAAAACATACAAAGTAAGAAAAGGCGATTCTTTTTATACAATTGCCAAACGTTATCCAGGACTTGATGCTAAAGATTTAATGAAAATCAACAACATGAAAAGTTCATCTCTTAAAGTAGGACAAATAATAAAAATACCAGTAGGCTAAATATCAGTTCAACATTCACTCAAATCTTTATGAACAACGGAGCAGATTCACAAAAAAAGATTGAAGAGCAATTAATTGAAAATGAATTTAATGCTCTTTTAGGAGATTATTTGTCTTCAAATCATCGTATGAAGGTGGAACTCATTACGAAAGCGTTCAACTTTGCTAATCACGCCCATAGAGGAGTAGAACGAGCTTCCGGAGAACCATATATTCTTCATCCTTTAGCTGTAGCACGCATTGTTTGTAAAGAAATGGGATTGGGCTCTACTTCCATCTGTTCGGCTTTGCTTCACGATGTGGTTGAAGATACCGATTATACTGTTGAAGATATTCGTAATGTTTTTGGAGATAAAATCGCACAAATTGTAGAAGGACTAACTAAAATCTCAGGAGGAATTTTTGGAGATAAAGCTTCCGCACAAGCAGAAAATTTCAGAAAATTGTTAATCACAATGTCGGACGATATCCGGGTGATTTTGATTAAGATAGCAGACCGTTTGCATAACATGAGAACTTTAGATTCTCTTTTACCTGCTAAACAATACAAGATTGCCGGAGAAACATTATATCTCTATGCTCCAATGGCACATCGCTTAGGATTATTTTCCATTAAAACAGAACTGGAAGACCTAAGTTTCAAATATGAACATCCTGAAGATTATAAATATATCAACGATAAACTTGAAGCAACAGCTCCTGCCCGTAGTCATGTATATGAACATTTTGCCACTCCATTGAAAGAAAAATTAGATGAAATGGGCATCATATACGAAATGAAAGATCGAGTGAAATCTGTTTATTCTATTTGGAGTAAAATGCAAACGAAGGGTGTTAGTTTTGAAGAGATATATGACATCTTCGCCGTTCGGATTATCTTTGAATCACAGCCTGGAATAGATGAAAAAAAACGGTGTTGGGATATTTATTCGGTTATTACGGATTTATATCGTTTGCGACCGGATAGGATCCGGGATTGGGTAAGCCGTCCAAAATCCAATGGATATCAGGCTTTACATGTCACTGTAATGGGTCCGGATGGAAGATGGGTAGAAGTACAAATCAGAAGTTCAAAAATGGACGAAGTAGCAGAAAAAGGATTTGCAGCCCATTGGAAATATAAAGAACATAATGTTGAAGAAGATACTGAATTAGACAAATGGTTAGAAACTATCCAGGAAATTTTAGAAGACCCTAATCCAAATGCTTTGGATTTTTTGGATACTGTCAAATTAAATCTCTTTGCCTCCGAAATATTTGTATTTACTCCCAAAGGAGAAATCAAAACGCTCCCACAAGGAGCAACAGCCTTGGATTTTGCATATGAGTTGCATACCAATATCGGGAATCAGTGTATCGGAGCAAAAGTTAATCATAAACTGGTACCTTTAAGCCATAAATTAAAAAGTGGAGATCAAGTAGAAATTTTGGCATCCCGCTCACAATCCCCTCAATCAGAATGGCTCAATTTTGTAACTACGGCTAAAGCCAGAACAAAGATAGAGGTTTCGTTGCGGAAAAAAAGGAAAGAAGACATCAAAAAAGGAGAAGAAATTGTCACAGATTTTCTTAAAAAATCAGAGATGCCTCTAGATACAAGAATTTTAGACAAATTAGCATTTTTTTACGGACTTGACAGAAAAGAAGATTTGTACCATGCTGTAGCTACAAATCACATCATTTTACCCGATAATGCAAAAAAATTATTAAAAGAAAAATCTGATAATTTACTTGTGCGTTATATGAAACAGGCATATAATGCCGTAACAAAAACAGATGAGAAAAAAGACTTGGCAGAGATTCCTGATATCCCTGAAGAAATCGATAAAAAGAAAACTTATGTACTTCGGGAACAAGAAACTAAAAAAAATTATACAATTGCCGAGTGCTGTAATCCTATCCCCGGAGATGACGTAATGGGATTTATTAATGATGATAAACGAATTATTGTACATAAAAGATCTTGCCCAATCGCACTAAAATTACAAAGTAGCTTCGGAGAAAGGATTCTCTCTTGTGAATGGGCAGGTAGTCGTACGCTTTCTTTTCCGGCAACAATAGAAATCAAAGGTTTGGATTCTTTCGGAATTCTAAATCAAATAACACAAACCATTACCGGATTTTCAGTCAATGTTAGAAAAATATCTCTCGAATCTAAAGATGGTATTTTTGAAGGAAGAATAGAAATTTCCGTACATGATGTAGATGACGTCCTCCAAATATGTAATAATCTATTGAAAATCAAAGGAATAAAAGATGTCAGAAGAATTGAATAGTTTTTCTAATATCCAAAACTACTTCCCCCGATAAATTCTCTTAATAAAGATGTGTCAGGTAGCTCTTTTACTTCGATATAAGTAAAATATCGAAGAAATTTCAACAACCGGTATGCTTCTGCATATTCCGGATCGCGGGGCTGTACATCCGAAAGAATAACTTCTGCTTGCCTCCTCAAAGCAGCTAATTCATACAACATTGCAGAATTAAACATAGCATCCGCATTTTCCTGGTACGGAAATATCCACTTATCTTCTCCAGCACGGACACTTGTCCATCTAGAAATAGTCTCTTTAGCAGAATATTTGCGAAATTGGAAATCACGGACAATCCGCCTGATAAGCCGGTTATCTGTAGTAGGAATCCAATTATGATCATCCAGAGAAATCGTAGTCAATGCAGAAACATAAATTTTGAAAGTTTGTTCCAAAGGAATATCCGGCAATAACTCAGGATTTAAAGCATGTATACCTTCCATGATTAAAACGGAATTTTCTTTCATTTTAATAGTATTACCATGATAAACACGTTTCCCTTGAGTAAAATCATATGTAGGCAAGGGGACTTCTTCTCCCTGCATTACTTTTTTCAAATCCTCATTGAATTTTGGCAAATCAATTGCATAAAGAGATTCAAAATCATAATCTCCCGTTTCTGTAAGAGGTGTATCTACCCGATTGACATAATAATCATCTAATGAGATACTTGCAGGACTTATCAAATTAGCCATCAGTTGTATTTGCAAGCGCTTGCAAAAAGTAGTTTTTCCTGAAGAAGATGGTCCTGAAATAAGAACAACTTTCAATCCGTTTTTTTGCCTATCGGCAATTTCTTCAGCCATTTTGGCAATAATTTTTTCTTGTAAAGCCTCTGCAACTTTTATTATTGTCGGAATATCGCCTTCCCCATGAGCTTTATTCAAATCTCCAACATTCATTAATCCTAATACACGTAGTAATCTCAGGTGTTCACGATAGACTGCCATCATTTTTTCTTGTTTAACAACCGGCCGAAGTTTTACGGGATTTTCCATGGAGGGAACCCTCAACAATAATCCTTCAAAAAATAATTCGAGGTCAAAAAGATAAATATATCCGGATGAAGGAAGTAGAGCCCCATAATAATAATCAACATGGTCCTCAAGAATTTGATACGATGTATATAAAGACCCTGAAGTTTCCAATAACAGGGCTTTATCATACATTTTCCTCTCTCGGAACAATTTTACAATTTCTTCTGTTTGTCCATGTTTGACCTGAAAAGGAATATTTTCTTTGACGATTTGTTGCATCCTCTTCTTTATTGCATTGACATCCTCTTGGGTAATTTGACGATCAATTTCCAACTCACAAAAATAACCCTTGGATATTGGATGTTCAATATAAATTTTCGCATTGAACAGATCATGCACTGCTTTTGAAAGGACAAAACATAAAGAACGAATGTAAGTTCTCATCGCCGAAGGGTCACGAACATCAAAAAATTCAACATCCTTCGGCATGTAACAACGAAAGCTTAGATTTTCTGTTTTATTGTTAACCCGAGCTGATGTAAGAAGATAAGGCAAGTTTACTTCCATCTGATCATATATCTCCTGTAAAGTAACTCCCGGTTTAAAATCTTGATATGTTTTTGTGTTTTTACAATAAACCTGAATTTTTTCTTCCATAATCTTTTATAAAATGTAAACCTGGCACTGATAGAATAACACAAGAAATTAGGGCTTTGTTTTCCATTTTCAATAACCAGGCATATTCGCGCCGAAAATACACAAAAGAGGTGGAATAATCAAACAGAGACACCTTATTAATGCTAAAATATTGAAAAAAAAGGGCTTTTTGTATATTTATGTCAGTAAAAGAAGTAAATTTGCGCCAATTATTAAATAAATGACAGAATGGATAAAATCAGTTATGCACTAGGGTTAAGTATCGGAAATAATTTTCTTTCTTCAGGAATCAAAAAATTAAATATCTCAGATTTTTCTGAAGCGTTAAAAGCTGTATTAGAAGGAAAACAACCCGAAATGTCTTACGACGAAGCAAAAAAAGTAATTAATGAATATTTTTCTGCTTTACAAGAAGAAAAAATGGATATAAATCGTCAAGCAGGAGAAGAATTTTTGAAAGTCAATAAAGAAAAAGCTGGAATAATTACTCTTTCCAGCGGATTACAATATGAAGTCATCAGCGAAGGTTCCGGATCAAAACCTAAAGCTACGAATACAGTAAAATGCCATTATGAAGGACGTTTGATAGATGGAAGGGTATTTGATAGCTCAATCAAACGTGGACAACCGGCAACTTTTCCTCTCAACCAAGTAATTAAAGGTTGGACAGAGGGATTACAATTAATGCCAGTCGGTTCAAAATTTCGATTTTATATCCCTTCAGAATTGGGATATGGAGCAAATGGAGCAGGGGAAATGATCGAACCAAACAGTACTTTGATTTTTGATGTGGAATTATTAGACATAGTATAATTTAATATTAATTGAAAATGAAAAAGTTAAGTATTTTATTTGTTGCCGTAATGGCTTGGGGATTTTTCAGTACATCCTGTGATGCAAAAATGGGTGGAAAAATAAAATCCGATGTAGATAGTGCTAGTTATGCTATCGGAGTATTGGAAGGAAGTCGTATCATTGAAGGATTGGAAGGAATCCCCGGAGGATACAGTAAAGAAGCTTTATTGGCTGCTTATACCTTGGCAGTAAAACAAGATTCAAGCAAATTGAAAATGACTGTAGAAGAAGCACAAGCTTATTTACAAACTTATTTTCCAAAAGCTCAAGAAAAAGAAGCTGCTGCGAATAAAATTTCTTCTGAAAAATTC
>JAVBMM010000036.1:0-2539 GCA_031552425.1 Bacteroidales bacterium
TTATCAAGATATATTAAAACACCGTCCGGAATATCTCATCAAAAACAAAGAAATAGAATTACAGGAAGCTATTGGAAAAATAGATAAAAGTGAATTTTTACCCACCATATATATCGGTGCAAGTGCCGGATACGGTACACCTTTGTTAAACATTCAAGGAGATGCTATTTTCTCTCCCATCATCTACGCACAATTAAATATTCCTATTTTTCAATGGGGGAAAAGCCAACATACACGAAATAAAAACAAAGCTTTAATTATTTCCAAGCAACTTTCATTAAGTCAGACTGAAGATAATATCAAAAAAGATTTTACTACTGCGATTAATAATGTTTCAGAGACAAACAAACAAATCAGCATTGCCAGGGAAAATCTGAAAACAGCTGTAGAAAGTCTTGAGCTACACACTTTCAGTTATCAAGAAGGACGCACATCCGTATTAGACGTGCAATCCGCACAACTCTCTTGGTTACAAGCATATGTAAATGTTATCACTTCTTATTTAGATAATAAGCTTGCTTTAGCAGCATATAAGAAAATAGTTTCGGACTCAAAATAAATACCAATCGAATAAAATTCAATTAAATCAATTCCACTTTAATTTTGTCAATCCGGTTATTATCCTTCTTTAAAACGGTTAACTGAAAATTATCCCATTTAACTGTATCTCCTTTGACCGGAATACGTCCCAATACATCCATAATATAACCACTCAGTGTGATATAATCAAAATCTTTGGGAAGTATATCATCATCTAATCCTACCTTTTCAAGAAACTCTACAAAAGGAATCTGTCCATCAACAATTAAGCTACCATCAGATAATCTAACAGAAGAATACTCAAATTCATCAGTTTCAGAGATATCCCCTACCAAAGCATCCACAATGTCATTGATTGTTACAAATCCACGTACACTACCAAATTCATCTATGATAAGTGCTTGATAAATACGTTGTTTTTGAAATTTTTCTAATACAGAATAAGCTTTATTGGTAGAAATAACAATCTGTACCGGCTTAGCAATTTTTCCAAGGTCTTTTATTACTGTCTCAAAATTATCACCAATCATGTCTTTGGAATAAACAAATCCTACAACATTATCCAAATCACCTTCACAAAGCGGATAAGCAGTGTGTTTATTTTCCAAAATAGTTTTTTTAATTGTTTCCTGAGAACGGTTAAGATCAAGCCAAACCACCTCATTACGAGGAGTCATTAACGTTTGTATTTTCCTATCACCCAAGCTAAAAACATTTTGAATCAACTCTTTTTCTGTTTCTTCCAGCACGCCACCTTTATGACTTTCGGCAATAATAACCTTCAATTCTTCTTCCGAATGAATATCTTCTTGTTCATGCACAGGTTCAATTCCCATCAATCTCAGTAGCAAGTTAGCCAATCCGTTAAGCATCCATATAAAAGGGCGAAAAACAAAATAAAATATCCTCAAAGGAATAGACACCGTAAAGGTTACCGGCACCGGTTTACGAATAGCCAACGATTTAGGAGCCAACTCTCCCAACACAATATGTAATATAGTGATTAAAAGAAACGCTACAGGAATAGCTAATTTTTGAGCCAAAGCAATACTTCCAATACCCAACCAATTAAAAAATGCAAGGATAATTTCCGTAAAAACATGTTCTCCCACCCATCCTAATCCTAATGATGCAAATGTGATACCTAATTGTGTTGCAGCCAAATAACCATCCAAATTATTTATGATTTTTTTAGCTGTGTCACTCACGTTTTTATTAGCATCTTTTCTCACTTCAATTTGAGAAGAGCGAACTTTCACAATAGCAAATTCGGCAGCTACAAAAAATCCGTTGAGAAACACCAGAAAAATCGTAAAAAGAAAATCAAGAGTCATTCTGTTTGATATTTAATCCATTTAAGTAATTCTTTGAAAGAAGGTTTTTTCCCATACATCAATATTCCCACACGATATATCTTGGCAGAAAAACGAACCATAAGCAAAAAAGTTGCATAAAGTAAGATTACAGATAATATTTTTTGCCAAAAAGGGACATCAAAAGGTAAACGAACCATCATCACAATCGGAGAAGTAAAAGGAATCATAGAAGTCCAAAAAGCCAAAGGACCATCCGGATTATGCATACTATACAATGCTGCATAAAAAGCGAAAAAGATCAACGCTGTAATGGGCAATACAAATTGTTGTGTATCTTCCTGACTACTCACAGAAGCACCTATTGCAGCAAATATCGAAGCATATAACATATATCCTCCGATAAAATATATCACAAAATAAGCAATAATTTCTCCTATATTAATCCCTGAAAGGAAAACCAATAAATTATTAAATTCATGAACATCAACATTTTGTATATTTTCTGACATTTTCAATTCAGTAATTCCACCGGTCAATAAAAAACTTCCGGCAAAAGAAAAGATCCCTAATAACATCAACCATAAGAAAAATTGTGTCAAACCAACTAATCCTATTCCGATAATTTTACCCATCATAAGGTCGAAAGGTTTAACGGAAGAAATCATGATCTCAACAATACGACT
>JAVBMM010000203.1:0-10651 GCA_031552425.1 Bacteroidales bacterium
CTATTCGATTTAGGTTTAAATTAGATGATAAAATACAAAATGAAATCATCTTCGAATATCAACAATCTCATTTAGTTGAAAGGATTGCTTTATTGACTGACTTATATGTTGATGGACAAAATATGAATGTAGAGATGTCATCAGCAGACACAACTAACTCAACTGTTAAATCAGAAAAATCTTTTTTACCTTTGAAATCCATAAACACTTTACAACAATTTCATAGGTTTCATTATATCTCAGCAGATAGACTAGGCCCTGTTGAGTTTGTAAATGAAATCAATGATACTCCTGAATCTATACAAGTTGGAATAAAAGGAGAGAATGTTATAAATATGTTAGCATATAATGGAGATAGCATCCATATTGATGAAAATCGGTGTGTAAAAGGCATTAATGCCTTATTAAAAACTCAAGCTATTGCATGGCTATCTTATATATTGGACGGAGCTAATCTTGATGTAAAAAAAGGGGATAGTATCTTATCGATGCTTCTGAATTCACAAAATAATACAAACTTATACAAGCCAATTAATGTTGGTTTCGGTTACAGTTACATATTACCTCTTATTGTTACAGGTTTAATTGCAAAAGTAGGAGATATTATTGTTATAGAAAATCCTGAAGCACATTTACATCCACGGGCACAACATCTACTTACGGAATTTTTTATCAAAGTCGCAGAAGCTGGAATACAAGTTTTCATAGAGTCTCATAGCGATCATATTTTAAATGCCATGAGGCTTTGTTCTGTAAAATCAGACTTTTCTTTGAATAATAACGATATATCTATTATTTATTTCGATGAAAACTATAATCACTTTCCTATAACTTTTGATGAATGTGGTAGACTGTCTACTTGGCCTAGTGGTTTTTTTGACCAGCAAGAAATTGCTCTTACTCAGCTTTTCAACTTAACAAAAGACTAGTACTTCATGCTAGCTGAACTATATATATCTGATGATTCTTTTTTGTATAATTCTCGAATGAATAAAAAAGATATTCAAAATCGTTTGAAACAGCTACAAAGTGATATTGATTATATTCTTACAAACTATGGAAGTGACAATATTATATATGTCAACAATACTATTTACAACAAACCATTTTATTTAAACCATTCAATCTCTTATCTGATAAATAATAAGGAGTTTACGATAAAAGAGTTCGACGAACTTTTTTATCGTTCTTTATTCTCTATAATAAATCGGCCTAAACAAACAAAAATATCTACTGACGAAGTTATTAAAATCCTACTTAAAGAGCATTCTGCTGATTTATGTCATGGTTTAATTGCTTTTGATGAAGTTAGTCATATCAACAAAGAAAGACAAATAATAATTTATACAAAAAATGATTGGTATAAATTTCGTCGATATTATTTATCATTATATCCAATTAATGGTGAATATTTTATAAAGGAATGTAGAAAATATTTTCCAAAGCTTTTCTTTCATGAACGTAATGTAACTACGGTATCATGTCTTCTTAGTGATTGTTCAAAAAAATTAGTTTTTTATTTATCAGAATTAAATGATAAGTTTGAGCATTCAAAAACAAACCCTTATAATAGAAAAGAATCATTGAGAATATTTAATTCTCAGTGTTCTTTTGATCAAGATGCCTCTGATTTGGGAAATTCTGGGTCTAAAAAGAAATCAAAAAAAAGAGAAAATGTCAAGTTCAAATTTTTAGATAACAAAGGGCATAAAAAAGATATACATTGTGATTTACATTTAAAAATATTAAAAAATGACTTTGGCAAAGTTTCTACAGGTAGACGTATTTATTTTTGTGAAGAAGATAAAGACATCGCTATTGGTAAAATATTAGTAGGTCATATGGGTGGACATAGATAATTTATCTTGATTGCGTCTGAGTTTTTCGAGTTGCTCACAATATAATCTATCTAAACTAAAAATTCTTATAAGCTCAAAAAAACTATAGGAAATTTTATACGTAAAAGAAAAGAGATTAATTAAAAAGTATTTTTTAATTAATCTCTTTTTATATGAAGCCGCAGTGTAGATATGAACAAACTCCGAATGACAGGATTTGAGTGCTTTGCTACCTTTGTAATCCGCCGTGCAATGCAGCCCTCTCGGGTGCGGCCCGCCATTAGTAACAAGAGCTTGCCTCGGAATTCTAAATATTGATGAGTTTCCCAATCGACAACATGCGGCTATGTGATCAGAATAATCTCTCTCGACTATTGCAAATATAATAAAAAAACTTGCACAAGTGCAAGTTTTTTATCAATTTATTTTACTTTACTTACAATTGCTTTAAATGCTTCCGGGTGATTCATTGCTAAATCTGCTAAAACTTTCCGGTTAATTGTAATACCATTTTTGTGCAAAGCACCCATTAAACGGGAGTAAGACAAACCTTCCAAACGTGCCGCTGCATTAATACGCTGTATCCACAATGCACGGAAATTGCGTTTTTTAGCACGACGATCACGGAAAGCATAAGTTAAACCTTTTTCCCATGTATTTTTTGCTACAGTCCATACATTCTTTCTGGCTCCGTAGTAACCTCTTGTTAACTTGAGGATTCTTTTTCTTTTAGCTCTTGAAGCTACATGATTAACTGACCTTGGCATAATTGTAAAATGTTTTGAATGTTAGCGCCTCTTTAGGACTTTAATTGCTACAACATTCTGTTAATAAATCTTTGTAAACTCGCTCTTGGGAATTATTTCATTCCAAGCAATAATTTCACATTTTTCTCATCTGCTTTATTAAGCACTGAAAAACGAGTCAAACGTCTTTTTTGCTTTTTAGTCTTTTTGGTCAAAATATGACTTTTAAAAGCGTGTTTTCTTTTGATTTTTCCTGTTCCGGTAAGAGCGAATCTTTTTTTGGCACCGGAATTAGTCTTCATTTTAGGCATTTGTTTGTAATTTAATTAATTTATATTCAATCGACCGAAGTCGTTTCATTATTCTAATGTTATATCTTTTGATACCTTTTCTTCTTTTTTCTCTTCCTTTTTAGGCTCTACTGATTTAGGCTTGGAAGAAGTCCCCAGTTTTTTAGGACTTATCATCAAAATCATCTTTTTTCCTTCCAACATCGGCATTTGTTCTACTTTTCCATAGTCTTCTAAATCATTAGCAAAACGTAACAACAGAACTTCTCCTTGTTCTTTGAAAAGAATCGAACGGCCTTTAAAAAACACATAAGCCTTTACCTTTGCTCCTTCTTCAAGGAAACTTTTGGCATGCTTCAATTTAAAATTATAATCATGGTCATCAGTTTGTGGTCCAAAACGAATTTCTTTTACAACGATTTTAACTGATTTGGCTTTTTGTTCTTTCTGACGTTTCTTTTGTTGATAAAGAAACTTTTGATAATCAGCAATTCTACAAACCGGAGGAATGGCATTTGGAGATATTTCTATCAAATCCAGATCTTGGTCTTCTGCAATCTTAAGTGCCTGAGCGATAGGATATACTCCTATTTCTACATTATCTCCCACTAATCGCACTTCTCTTACACGGATCTTTTCATTTACTCTGTATTGATCCTTCAATTTGTCATTTCCCATTCAAAAATTATTAATTAACCTCCTATTTTATGTTATTATTTTTGCCATTGATTCATCTGATTTTCGACCTCTTCATTTAAAATCGCCGCAAAGTTAATAATTTTCATGGAACCTTTATCACCTTCGCCTTGTTTTCTTACAGAAATTTCATTATTTTCTGCTTCTTTCTCTCCTACAATCAATAAATAAGGTATTTTTTTCAATTCATTATCTCTAATCTTCCTCCCGATTTTTTCATTCCGGTCATCCACAATTACACGAATATCTTCTTTCGACAATTGGCGTGCCACCTCTCGTGCATATTCATTATATTTTTCACTGATAGGAAGTACCACAGCCTGATCCGGAGTAAGCCACAAAGGGAATTTTCCGGCTGTATGTTCTATTAAAACCGCCACAAAACGCTCCATAGATCCAAATGGAGCACGGTGTATCATAACCGGACGATGTTTTTGATTATCAGCACCTACGTATTCCAATTGAAATCTTTCCGGTAAATTATAATCTACCTGAATAGTTCCCAACTGCCAACGACGTCCGAGTGCATCTTTTACCATAAAATCCAACTTAGGACCATAAAAAGCTGCTTCTCCCAATTCCACGCGGGCATTGATTCCTTTTTCTTTACAAACCTCAATAATTGCATTTTCTGCATTAGTCCAATTTTCCTCAGAACCAATATATTTATCTTTATTATTAGGATCTCTCAACGATATTTGAGCTTCATATTCTTTAAAATCAAGCGCTTTAAATATAATATTGATAATATCCATTACTTTGATAAACTCATCTTTTACCTGTTCCGGAGCACAAAAAATATGAGCGTCATCTTGTGTAAAACCTCTCACTCGAGTTAAGCCATGCAATTCTCCACTTTGTTCATAACGGTATACTGTTCCGAATTCAGCTAAACGCAACGGTAATTCTTTATATGAATGGGGGGATGATTTGAATATTTCACAATGATGCGGACAATTCATTGGTTTCAACAAAAACTCTTCACCTTCTTCTGGGGTATGTATTGGTTGAAAAGAATCCTTTCCATATTTAGCATAATGTCCTGAAGTTTCGTACAAAACTTTCCCTCCAATATGAGGAGTCATTACTTGTTGATAATCAAACTGTTTTTGTATCCGTTTCAAGAAATCTTCCAGTTTCAAACGCAATTGGGTTCCTCGGGGTAACCATAAAGGTAATCCTTGTCCAACAGCCTGAGAAAAAGTAAACAATTCTAGTTCTTTACCTATCTTTCGGTGATCCCGCTTTTTTGCCTCTTCCAATAATAGAAGATATTCATCCAACAACTTCTTTTTAGGAAATGTGATTCCATATATGCGGGTCAATTGCTTTCTTTTTTCATCACCTCTCCAATAAGCTCCGGCCACTGACATCAATTTCAAAGCCTTAATATAGGAAGTATCTGGCAAATGAGGACCTCTACATAAATCAGTGAAATTTCCTTGAGTATATGTAGTTATTGTTCCATCAGCAAGTTCTTCAATCAACTCGGTTTTATAGTTTTCTCCGCGATTTCCAAACATTTTCAAAGCATCTGATTTTGCAATATCCTGACGAATAATTGGTTCTTTCTTAGAAGCCAATTCCATCATTTTTGCTTCAATAGCAGGAAAATCACTTTCTTTTATGACAACATTTTCTCCTGGATCAACATCATAATAAAAACCATTCTCAATAGCAGGACCTATTCCAAATTTAATATTAGGATATATTTCTTGAAGCGCTTCAGCCATCAAGTGAGCAGAAGAATGCCAAAAAGCATGTTTTCCTTCTTTATCTTCCCATTTGTACAACTTGATCGAAGCATCTTCATTTATAGGACGTGCTAAATCCCAAGTATCCCCGTTTATTCCTGCAGCAATAACATCTTGAGCCAATCTTGAACTGATACTTTCTGCAATTTGCATTGCTGAAGTTCCTTTTGGGTATTCTCGAGTAGAACCATCAGGAAAAGTTATCTTTATCATATTAATTTTATTTTTTCTATATTTTTCTGAAAAAATTAAGGTACAAAAGTAGCATACTTTTTTAAACAACACAAACATTTTTCCTCTTTTACCTTGATAGGCAAAGGAAAGAAATGCAATGAATTATAGACTTATTCAGAGGTCATTCTTTTGATGATTCCATAAGCATTAACGATTCCAAGTTCTCCGGCTTTACTTAAATCGGCCAATCCTCTTTCATTATCACCTAAAGAAAGCCTGGCTAATCCCCGATTAAAATAAGCTTCAGCAAATTCCGGCTCTATCCGGATAGCTTCATTATAATCTAAAACAGCTGACTTAAAATCTTTTCGAAGAGCACTCATGTTGCCTCGATTAAAATAAGCAAATGCAAATTTTGGATTTAATTTAATCACCTGATCATAATCCCTTATAATGAGCTCATATTCATATATTTTCTTTTTTTCTTGTGCTTGCACAACGGCTTCTTTTGACTTTCCAGAAGAAATCTGCGAAGAATTACTTCCTTTGATATTTGTATTAATTTCTTCCGCAGGAATAGACTCTTCAGTATAATCTATAATTTTAAATTGCTTATACCTTACCATAGCCCGGTTGAAATATGCTAATGCAAAAGTCGGATCTAAATTAATTACTTTGGTATAATCTTCAATAGAGGTTGATAAATCTTGCAAAACCATAAAATCCATTGCACGACCAAAATATGCATTTATATTCTCCGGATTTTTATCTATTAGTGCAGAAAATTCATCAATCGAATGAAAATGAGAAGTTACCTGATCATCTGTTAAAGGAGCTTCAGCATTGGTAAGAACCATCTTTAACCTGAATTTCATTTTTTTATTCAAATCATCTAACGACCTATCATAATATCCGGAATGTTCCACTCCATCTAATTTTTCATAATAAGTGATAATAAAAGGGGATTCTAAATCCACAGCCACTTTTTTATCTTGTACTCTTCCCCTAAACTCATTATCATATTTAGATTTTTCTTCCTGAGCTTTATCATAAACAACCAAACGATTGAATTTTTCAATAGTTTTATCTGATTCTTCCCGTGTTTTAGTATTTGAATTATTTACAGGAAGATTCTTATTTGCTTTTTGTTGTAAATCATATGCATACCAATAATCTTTTTCAGCTCCTTTCACATCTCTCAATTTTCTCTTTAGTTCAGAACGAATATAATAGCCGGTAGCATAACCGTGATATTCATCCAATACCCGATTGATATCTTGTAATGCACCTTTATTATCTCCGGTTTGTTCTTTTAACAAACCTCTGTTATATAAAGCAATATAATTATCTGGTTCTTGTTGCAACACAACATCAAAATCTAAGATTGCATTATTATCGTCTCCCACCTGGGCTCTAAGTAATCCTCTGTTAAAATGGGCGATACCATTCTTTTCATCCATAGATATAACGATATCATAATCAGACATAGCTCCTCTTAAATCTTCCATATAATAACGAACCAAACCTCTTCGTATATAATACAATACATTTTTGGGTTCAAGTCTGATAGCTTCGTTCAAATCGGAAAAAGCATCTTTATATTCTCCTTTGTAAAAATGAATGATCGCTCTTTGGTCATAAACAGGAGCATAATATTTATCGGAAGACATTGCTTTATTAATATCTTCCATTGCCGATATAGTATCCTTTTGTTCAAGGTGTAAGGCAGAACGAAGTAAATATGCACGAGTGTATTGAGGATGATATTTTAATAATAAATTTATATCTTGTTCTGCTTCATCATAATCTTTCTTTTGCATTTGAGCAATTGACTTATTGACAAGCAATTGTCTATTTTCCGGATTAAATTCCAAACCTTTACTATAATCTTCAATGGCCCCAGCATAATCTTCCGTATTTTGCTTTGCTGCCCCACGAAGTTCATAAGCTTTGAATAAAAACTGATTTCTTTCCAGGCAAAGTGTTGCATCAGTTTCTGCCCCTTTGAAGTCATCTAGATTATACTTTGCAATAGCCCTGTAAAAATAAGGTTCAGCTAAATATGGTTTTGCCTTAATTACTTGGTTAAAATATTGAATAGAAAGTATATAATCTTCCAAATACAATGCATTTCGGCCAATATTTATAACCCGATCCGTATTAATTTGAGATTGGATTAAAAATATCGATTTTAAACTTATTAATATGAAAAAAAGAATTTTCTTCATTAGTCACAACATTTTGTGCAAACAAAAATAATCAAAAAAACGGAAGAAGACACTTAAATACAAAGGTCTTCTTCCGTTTTTTATATTTATTGTATTTTATTTATCTGTCTTTGTTTTATTCTCAGGATTAACATGGGAACTCAAATCCATCATAAGTTCTTCGTGATAATATGAACCTCGTTTATGATAGTATGAGCTTTTTCCATAATATTGTTTACTTACATATTGTCCTGATTTCAAATTCACATCATTATATATAATTCCAATAGCTCCAACATGCTCTTCTTTCAACTCTTTAATAGTATATTTGAAGAAGTTTCTGTTTGTAACTTCATTTCTCACAACATACAGAAGAAGATCCACAAATTTCGCAATGTAAGACGCATCTGAAACCAAACCAAAAGGACTACAGTCAAAAACTATGTAATCATACTTTCCGTACAGATAATCTATCATATCTTTTGTCTTGTCAGAACGTATCAACTCACTCGGATTCGGAGGAATAGTACCAGCTGGAAGGAAATCAAATCCATAATCCGGATGTTTAACTATAACTGAATCCAAAGTCACTTGTCCTATTAAATAATTAGAAACACCCTTGTGAGTATCAGCCCCGAGTAATTGTTTAGACAAGGCTGGACGTCTCAAGTCCATATCCACCATAAGAACCTTTTTGCCAGTCATTTGATAAACCATTGAAAGATTAGATGCAATGAACGTTTTTCCATCACCTGGTTCTGTTGAAGTAACTAATATACTTAGAGGAAATTCTTTTTTTGCAAGATATTCCAATTTTGACCGAATACTTCGGAAAGATTCTGTAAATCCTGATTTTGGATAGTACTTCACAACCATATCTACATCTTTATCTGATGTTTCAACTGTTCCCACAATCGGTAAACCAGCCATTTGTTCTACTTCATCCCTTGTTTGTATAGTAAATTTAAATAATACTTCTCTCATTAAAATATAAATACCTGGGATAAATAGTCCTACAATGATGAACAACCAATAAGTATTGGACAAATCATTAGAATTCACTACCTGTACTACACGAGGTTGATCCAACAACATATTATCCGGAGCATTAGATGCCATTTGAATTTGACTTTCTGCCCTTCTTTGCAACAAGTAAGTATAGTATGAATCATTAATTTTGAAATCTCTTTCATGTAGTAATAACTTCCGTTCTCTTTCCGGCAAACTGGCCATTTCATTCATTACCCTCGCATAACGTGCATTGAGACTACTTTCTTCAATTGCCAGTGAATTAGGCGTTGTTTTCAAGATTTCAGCAATCCGTGCCTTAACATCATCTATTTGTTTTTTATTTTTTTGCCATAATGGGTTACCTTCTCCATATTCATTTTGTCTAAAAACAAGATTATTGTACTCCGTTACCAAAGCTGTTAACTGAGCATCCTGAATTCCCATCATCACCGGAGTCATTAAGGTCTCATTATTGGTATTTTTTTTCAAGTAGTCAGAAAGAAATTTAAAATAGTCTTGACGATATTTTAAATCTGCTCTTTTTCTATCCAACTCTTCAAATTCCATATTTGCACGAACAGATTGACCTTCTCCATAAAGTCCTGAACGTGTTTGATAAGCGTTTAATTTAAATTCGGAAGCATCCAAAGAATCTTTAATAATCATCAATTGTTTATCAATAAAATCAATAGATTTTTCAGCTGCCACATTTTTCCGTTCAAGGTTATCTACAAAAAACTGTTCATTCAATGCATTAATAAAATCTTTGTCTCTTTCGGCAACTTTACCTATGACAGAAACTTCCATGATTGAAGATTTTTCATCTTTAAATCTACAAGTCAAACGGGACATATAATCAGAAATCAATCCCGATTTAGAATAAAAAGAAAAATTATATTGATATTGCGGATTGACATATAATTCTGTTTTATTCACTGTTAAGAAAAACAATTGATGTTGTATGGATTTCCCATATTCTCCTTCTATGGAAAATGGGGCCCTATGGTCATCCCCTAAATATGAAATCCGGTATTTATTTTCATCTAATCCCTGTATTTCAAATTCCATAGAGTAAGCAGATCCGTCTATATAACTTTCTTTAATTTGAATTTCAGCTGTTTTATAACAACTAATCTTTTTAAATTTGGTTTTTAAATAAACATCATTTGTAATGCCTAATTGTTCTATTGCTTTAGACACCAAATCATATGACTGATACATAATGATTTGATTATTAATATTCCGAAGTCCTGATCCAGTATAAAAACCAGAAACCAAATCATTACTTTTCTTACCTTCTTCGATTAATATAGTCGATATGGTCCTATACGTTGGCGTCCAATATTGATTTTTCAAATATGCCAAACCAATCGAAATAATCAATGCTATAACGAATAGGTACCAATATTTTAGGATTCTAAACACCCAATACAGGATATCAAATGTAGAATTCTTTTCAGCAGGATTTTCTAACACCTGCACACCATATAAATCTTGTTTTATACTCATAATCAATTAAATGTAGATAACACCAAAAATAACAACGATAGGGGGGCAACAAACATTGAAACAAATGAAGAAAGAGAATCTACCCTAAAGAAAGAATTTGAATTGGTAGAAATATAAATTACATCATTAGGTCTCACATAATAAAATTCTGATTCTACTATAGATTCCTTACGTAAGTCAAATGTTTTCACAACGTCCATTCCATCAGCACCTTTTCTTATTATTTTTACATTTTTCTTATCTCCCACATTTGAAATATCTCCAGCCATTGATAATGCCTGAAAGATATTCATCTTCTCCTTATATAAATAATAACGACCTTTTCCTCCATCTCCCAAAACATAAAAATAATTGTTAACTAAGGCCAATTTAACTTCAGCATCTGGTACCAGTTCCCTGAATTTAGAAGTCAACAATTTCTGAGCT
>JAVBMM010000010.1:0-9249 GCA_031552425.1 Bacteroidales bacterium
AAATCAAGGCGAAGATAAGCATGTAGAAAGCAAATTAATTCCTCGTTTGGACGAGGGTTCGAATCCCTCCAACTCCACAACAATAAAAAACGCCCAATACTTCCGTATTGAGCGTTTTTTATTTTATTTCGTTAAATCTATTCTATATCGAATGCAATTACAGCACGATTCAATTCATTCACATCAAATGGTTGAACAGTATCTCCGAAAGATTGTACAGTAAATCTTTCTTTAGGTAATTTATATTTTGTAGTAAGAATACGAATTACTTCACTAGAACGGCGTTCACTCAACTTCATGTTATATTCAGGATAAGCTGTCTTAACATCTGCGTAACCGGACACAGAAACTTTCACATTCGGATATTTATTCATAAACGCTGCAATCTCGTCCAATTTATACATTTCAGCAGGACGTACATTATGTTTATCTATGATGAAATAAACAGCAACTCTCAATTTTTCTTTAGTAACAACATCTGCTGTTCTTTTATTCAACAATTCTTCGATTCTTTGTAATCTTGCACGTAATTCATCACAACAATCATCTTTTTGGATAATAGGAACAGGAACTGCTTGTAATTCATTAATTTTCCTATTCAAATCGTCAATCAAGGCTTGATCCATTAATAAAGGTTCTTCAAAATTACGTTTACCAAATTTATAAGTAAATCCTAAAGTATAGTTACCCAATACATCCATTGTATTACCATCTCCTGCTCTTCTGTCAAAGATTTCCGGCATGATATAAAATTGGCCTTCAAGGTGAAGATCCCATGCATCAGACAATCTGAACTTAGGTTGAATAGCTGCTTTTGCTCCAATCAAGTTAACAGCAGTTCTTTCATATTCTACTCCAGGAATTTCATCTCCATTTGCATCTATAGCATTAAAGCCACTACCTTCTTTGAATGTATGGGTATAAGCAATACCGGCAGCAAGAACAATTTCAAAAACTCTTTTTTCGTTATATGGACTAAAAGTATTATTCAAATTCCATAAGAAATCAACAGAAGTACCTATATACTTCATTGTATAATCGTATCCAAAAGCTTTACTTGTAGTACGTGGATTTTTTCCATTATCTAAAAAATACCTCTTAATAAATTCAGACTCTCCATTACCACCAAAAGCTTCTAAATAATTATTAGTAGCAGCTCTCCCCGGGAAAGGATGGTTTGATCCTATGTACCAATCTCCCCAACCACAAGGATCTCCATTGGGATTCGTATTATCCCAACTTGCAAATCCTTGCAATTTTGCACCAGTTACATTCAAACGAAGCCCCCACACCGGAGACATCCATTTTCCAAGAGAAAAACCGATTGTAGGTTTAACACGATCTCCAAAATCTACATATCGAGATTGTTCACTCATCAAATCAGCAATACCTCCATCTAGTGAGATAAACCAGTTGTCTTGAATTTTATTTGCAATAAACGTAGTTTTAATTGCGGCTTTTTTCGTTTGCTGTACGTTTTGTCCATTTTCATTAGTGTTAAACGACTGGGCATTTAAACATATAAACGGAATAATTGCTAACAAGGTTAAAATTATTTTTTTCATATTTCTTACTTTAATTAAAGTTATCATAAATACACCACTTAACTTAAATTTCACTTATTTATCCCCAATAAATTATTGTATGTATTTGCCTGCAAAGGTAAAACATTTTCTTGTTTAATATAAAGATTCTTATTAAAATTTCATGCCATATAGATACATCTTCTTCAATATTAATCAAAAATACAACATAATACACTGATTATCATTAATTTAAATCATTTCATCCAATCATTATCAAGTCATAATATTTTTTAATACTACAAATATATTTAACTTTTATTTGTGGAAAAATTCCACAAATTACAAGATTTTATTAGCATTTTTCTTTGTTTTATAACATTTGTGTAACATGTAAAAAATAACTAACTTGCACCGTTTTTAAACAACTAAGATATTAATTTATGTTGAACAGAAAAAAATTAGTTGTAGGAATTACCGGAAGTATTGCTGCTTATAAAGCCGCTTATTTGATACGAACATTCATAAAAAAAGGAGCTGAAATACAAGTGGTCATTACCCCTTCCGGGAAAGAATTCATCACTCCCGTAACATTATCTGCATTAACAGGGAAACCTGTTGTAAGCGAATTTTTCACAGCAAACGATGGAACGTGGCATAGTCATGTAGATTTAGGTTTATGGGCAGATGCCATGGTTATTGCACCTGCTACGGCTGCTTCCATTGCTAAAATGGCTTATGGAGTTGCCGATAACATGCTTATTACAACATACCTATCTATGAAAGCTCCGGTTTTTATTGCACCTGCAATGGATTTGGATATGTTTGCACATCCTTCCACTCAAAATAATTTACAGTTGCTACAATCTTACGGAAATATTATTATAGATCCTGCATCAGGACATTTAGCCAGCAACCTAGAAGGTAAAGGCAGAATGGAAGAGCCTGATAAAATAGTAGAAATTGTATCATCGTATTTTGCTTCTCAACAAGATCTTTCAAAAAAAAAAATACTAATTACAGCGGGACCTACATATGAAAAAATAGATCCTGTACGTTTTATAGGAAACTATTCTTCCGGAAAAATGGGATATGCATTGGCAGAAACTTGTGCAGAAAGAGGAGCTGAAGTCACATTGATCAGCGGACCAGTTAGCATAAAAGCACATCATCCTTCTATTCAAACTATTCGAGTGGAATCCGCAGAAGAAATGTATCAAGCTTGTTTAAAACAGTTTCCTCAGATGGATGCTGCGGTTTTTTGTGCTGCGGTAGCTGATTATCGCCCGGAAACTTTTTCCATAGAAAAAATCAAACGGAAAGAAAATGAAATGTCCATTCAACTTATTCCGAACAAAGACATTGCCGCTGCTATGGGAAGCATTAAACGGAAAAATCAGGTAATTGCAGGCTTTGCATTGGAAACAGAAGGAGAACTAACCAATGCAACAAACAAATTAAATAAAAAGAATTTGGATTTTATTGTTTTGAATTCATTGCAAGATGAAGGAGCCGGATTTCAAACCGACACCAACAAAATTACAATAATAGATACTTCAGGAAAAGTGGAAAAGTTTCCTTTGAAATCAAAAAAAGAAGTTGCCCGAGACATTGTAAATAAATTAACAGGATTAATGAATATTATTAAAAAATGAGAAACAGCTTATACATCTGCTTTTCCTTTTTATTGTTATTTATTATGGCAAATGATACCAAATCGCAAGAATTGAATGCCAAAGTAAATATCAATTCCGATAAAATAACCGGAACAAACAAGCAAGTATTCAATACTTTGCAAATGGCATTAACAGAGTTTCTCAATACCCGAAAATGGACTTCTGCAACTTTTAATGTAAATGAACGTATCGACTGTAATTTCAATATTGTCATTAATCAACAATCAGACGAAAGCATTTTTGCCGCAGAACTCCAGATTTCTGCTCGCCGCCCGGTATTCAATTCGACCTATACAACAAGTACTTTTAACTTTAGAGATGTACAATTCGATTTCAATTATGTAGAAAATACGTCTATAGAATTCTCAGAAACTCGTTTGGAAAATAATTTAACAGCAACAATTGCATTTTATGTTTATGTTATTTTAGGTCTGGATTTCGACAGTTTCTCTCCTATGGGAGGTAGTCCTTATTTTCGCATAGCTCAACAAATTGTATCGGAAGCTCAATCATATGCTACATGGACAGGCTGGACTGCTTTTGAGAAATCAAACAACAGACATGGAATTATCTCAGCATTTACCGATGAAAGCTTGAGTGGATTTAGAAATCTTTGGTATGTATATCACAGAAAAGGCTTAGACGAAATGGCTGCTAATGCAGACAGAGGAAGAACTACCATTATAAATGCACTTCCAGTATTGAAGGAAATTCGTGAAATCCGTCCTACTTCCATTTTATTGCAATTTTTTGCAGACACCAAATTAGACGAAGTCGTCAACATTTATTCCAAAGCAAGTTCCCAAGAGAAAAAGGAAGGATATGAACTATTAAGCAACCTTTATCCTACCATGTCAGAAAGATTAGCCCCTATGAAAAAATAAACTTTATGTTAACATCTTTATCCATTCAAAACTATGCATTAATTTCTCGCTTGGAAATAGATTTTCATCCGGGTTTTTCTGTTTTAACAGGAGAAACCGGTGCCGGAAAATCTATTATTTTAGGGGCATTATCTCTCATTTTGGGACAACGAGCCGATACTAAATCAATCAAACAAGGAGCAAACAAATGTGTCATCGAAGGAGTTTTTAATATTTCTTCTTACCAATTGGAAGATTTTTTTAATCAGAAAGAATGGGATTATGACACGCGGTATTGCATTATTCGCAGAGAAATTTTCGATAACGGAAAATCCCGTGCATTTATCAACGATGTTCCGGTTGGATTATCTGATTTGAAAGAATTAGTCAGCCTCTTAATAGATGTACATTCTCAACATCAAAATCTCATGTTGGGAGATAATCATTTTCAGATGCAAGTAATAGATGTATTGTCCGGACATCCTGAATTATTTGCAACATATAAAAAAACTTATTCCGAATATGTTTCTTTGAAAAAAGAATTAAATGCCCTGCAAAAGGAAGCATCCGAAAGTACGCAAGAAGAAGATTATCTTCGTTTTCAAATACAACAACTGGAAGAAGCTAATTTAGTTTCCGGGGAACAAACGCAATTGGAACAAGACATCGAAACTCTTTCTCATGTAGAAGAAATCAAAGGAAATCTTTTTCGTTTATCTCAACTATTGTCAGACGAAGAACAAGGGACCGTACTTTTTCTGAAAGAAAGCCTGTCTGTAACACAATCTTTGCAAAAAATATATCCAGATGCAAAAGAAATTCAAGAAAGATTAGAAACTTCTTATATTGATTTAAAAGAGCTTTCAAGAGAAATTTCCAACAAAGAAGAAGCCTTGGAATATGATCCGGAACGGCTGAATGTCCTAAATGAAAGGCTAAATATGATTTTTTCTCTACAACAAAAACACAGGGTAAGCACAATAGAAGAATTAATCGAAATAAGAGATTCTATGTCGAAAAAAATACAAGCTATCGAACATTTCGACGAACAAATCTCAATTCTACAAAAACAGACAGAAACAGCCTACGAAAATGTTTTAAGTATTGCCTCACAACTCAGCCAAATCAGGCAAGAAGCCTCATCAATACTTGAAAAGAAATTAACAGAAAAAGCCCGATTCCTCGGGATGCCTAATATGAATTTCATGTGCCAGTTGGAGAAAAAAAATTCTCCTGATCATTCCGGCTTTGATAATATCACCTTTTTATTTTCCGCTAATAAAAATGTAGCTTTACAATCTGTATCACAAATTGCATCAGGAGGAGAAATATCAAGG
The DNA here is from genome assembly GCA_031552425.1 of Bacteroidales bacterium. Classification (GTDB taxonomy): domain Bacteria; phylum Bacteroidota; class Bacteroidia; order Bacteroidales; family Azobacteroidaceae; genus JAISFI01. The sequence goes on from JAVBMM010000010.1 coordinate 5,400, forward strand.
TTAATGTTATGTATCAAAGCTTTAATTGCTGATTCGACTACTTTACCTACCATTATTTTCGATGAAATAGACTCAGGTGTGTCGGGTGAAATTGCAGACAAAATGGGAGAAATAATGAAAGAAATGGGAAATGTGATGCAAGTCATAACCATCACACATTTACCCCAAATAGCTGCAAAAGGCTCCAACCATTATTTTGTATTCAAGGAAGAAACCGAAAACTCGACAGAAACCCATATCCGACAATTGAAACAAGAAGAGAGAATTAAAGAAGTTGCTCAAATGCTAAGCGGCTCTGAACTATCAAATGCCGCATTAGAAAATGCTAAAAATTTACTGAATTTATAATTGATGAAAGAAAATGAAATGATTTTCGGCACCCGCGCCGTTATTGAGGCCATTCAAGCCGGAAAAGAAATTGATAAAATCCTGATAAAAAGAGATTTCCAAGGAGAACTTACCCGGGAACTTTTCTCTTTAGTTAAAGGAACAGATATTCCTATGCAACGAGTCCCTCAGGAAAAATTAGACCGGATGACAAGAAAAAATCATCAAGGTGTCATCGCATTTATATCTGCCATTACATATCAAAAATTGGAAGATATTATTCCATTTTTGTATGAAGAAGGTAAAGTTCCTTTTATCGTTTTATTAGATGGTATCACAGATGTAAGAAATTTCGGAGCCATTGCCCGCACTTGTGAATGTGCCGGAGTAGATGCTATTGTTATTCCTCCTAAAAACAGTGTGACAGTAAATGCTGACGCCATTAAAACCTCAGCAGGCGCTTTACATTCTTTGCCTGTTTGCAAAGAAAAAAGCATTACGGAAGCCATCAAATTCCTACAAAATTGTGGAATTAGAGTGATTGCTGCTTCAGAAAAAGCGTATACAAACTATACATCCGGAGATTATACAACTCCTGTTGCACTCGTCATGGGAGCGGAAGATACCGGAGTAGATATTAATAACCTAAGGATTTGCGACGAAATGGTCAAAATTCCTTTAGCCGGATCTATTGCATCTTTGAATGTTTCTGCTGCTGCAGCCATTTTAACTTATGAAGTAGTGAGACAACGTAAAAACATACAACAATGAAAAAAGAAATATCTACAACATCCGCTCCTGCAGCCATCGGGCCTTACAGCCAAGCCATTGGCATCGAAAATATGGTATTTCTCTCCGGACAACTGGGAGTTGACCCATCAACATCTGAATTAGTTTCCGGCGGAATAAAACAACAAACAGAGCAAGTATTTAAAAACATTGGAGCTATTTTGGAAAAAACCGGACTTTCCCTATATCATGTAGTTAAAACTACTGTGTTTTTATCCGACATGAATGACTTCACCTCCATGAACGAAATTTACGCCCAACACTTTCAGCCCCCTTTCCCTGCCCGGTCAACAATTGCAGTAAAAGCTTTACCAAAGAATGCTTTAGTGGAAATAGAAGTAGTTGCTGTATCTAAAGAGTAAGAACAAATATCATTCATGGAAGAATTTTTAAGTCAACTTAACCAAAGTCAGCGGGAAGCAGTTACGTATAACGAAGGCCCTGCCTTAGTCATTGCAGGAGCTGGAGCAGGGAAAACGCGTGTTCTAACATACAAAATAGCATATCTCGTTTTACAAGGTATTCCTCCATACAACATATTAGCTTTGACATTTACCAACAAAGCTGCACGAGAAATGAAAGAACGTATCGCCCATATTGTTGGAGAAGATACTGCCCGGCGATTGTGGATGGGAACTTTCCACTCCATATTTTCTCGGATATTAAGACGAGAAGCAGAAAAAATCGGTTATTCTTCCGATTTTACAATATATGATGCTTCTGATTCAAAAAATTTAATACGTTCCATTCTCAAAGATTTAAAACTGGATGACAAAATCTACAAACCGGGAATGGTTCAAGCAAGAATATCCAATGCAAAAAATGCTCTTTTCACTCCCGAACAATATGCATCCAACAAAGAAATCATAGAAACAGACATTCGAGGGAAAGTCCCTGAAATAAAGAAAATATACCAAATATACTGGAATCGTTGCCGCAATGCAGGAGTAATGGATTTTGACGACCTGCTTTTATACACTAACCTTTTATTCCGGGATCATCAAGATGTGTTAGAACGATACCAAGAATTATTTCGTTTTATTTTAGTTGATGAATATCAAGATACCAATTATGCACAACACCTTGTAGTACAACAACTAGCCGAACGACATCATCAGATTTGTGTGGTTGGAGACGACGCACAAAGTATATACTCCTTCCGTGGAGCAAATATCGATAATATATTAAAATTCAGGCAAATATATCCGGAAACCAAATTATTCAAACTAGAGCAAAATTATCGTTCCACACAAACCATTGTAAATGCAGCCAATTCTCTGATTCACAAAAATATAGAACAAATTCATAAAACGGTATTCTCCGAAAAAGAAAAAGGAGAAAAATTACAAGTTATCAGTGCTTATTCCGATTATGAAGAAGGTTATGCCGTTGCCACACGCATTGCCGAAATGAGAATGCTGAAAAAATATAGCTATAAAAATTTTGCTATTCTTTATAGAACTAATGCTCAAAGTCGTATCTTCGAAGAAGCTCTACGAAAACTCAATATTCCCTACAAAATTTTCGGAGGATTATCTTTTTACCAACGAAAAGAAATTAAAGACATCATTTCCTATTTTCGGATGTCGGTAAACCCAAATGATGAAGAAGCATTAAAACGAACTATCAATTATCCGGCTAGAGGTATTGGTGATACTACCCTCGGAAAAATAACAAGCGCGGCAAATACGCATAATGTCAGTCTTTGGGAAGTTTTATCTAATCCTTTACAATACAATCTATCGATCAACTCGGGAACCACTCAAAAACTAAACGGTTACAAAAATCTTATTTTTTCTTTCATAGAAAAAAATATAACGGAAAATGCTTATGAAGCCGGACGTTTCATCATGCAGGAAACCGGTATCGTTTCTGAATTATATGCTGATAAAACTCCTGAGGGAATGAGCCGTATCCAAAATTCGGAAGAGCTATTGAATAGTTTGAAAGAATTTACCGATAATGGGATGGAAGAAGGAAGAGAAAGCATAAAATTAACCGACTTTCTTGCCGAAATATCTCTGATGACTGATCAAGACACCGATAAAAACGAACATTCCGAACACATTACTTTAATGACCGTACATGCTTCCAAGGGATTAGAATTTAAAAATGTTTTTGTAGTCGGTTTAGAAGAAGATTTATTTCCTTCGTCCATGTCCAAGGAAGAAGCTAAAGGGATTGAAGAAGAAAGAAGATTATTTTATGTCGCTATCACCCGTGCAGAAGAAAACTGCATACTAACATATGCAAAATCACGATTCCATCATGGAGAAAATAAAACTCAAAGGCCTAGTCGTTTTTTGAAAGACATCGATACTACATTCTTAAAATTACCCTTATCCATGGAAGAAGCTCCTGTGTATGAAAAAAAATCAGAAAGGATATCTTTCGGAACATTCACAGATAAAGTGGAAAATACTATCAAGAAACCTTGGGAAACAGACAAGTCATCCATTCAAACCAAAAAATTGACTAAAATAGAATCTCTACAAAATTCTCCGATAGCAACAAATACAAATAGTCTAAATGTTGGAAATATCATTCAACATGAACGGTTTGGCTTGGGAAAAGTCACCGCATTGGAAGGAGAAAGTGAAAATGCCAAAGCAACTGTAGAATTTGAAAGTTTCGGGCAGAAACAACTTTTGCTTAAATTTGCCAAATATAAAATTATCAAATAAAACATGATTGATCAGATAGAAACTCCCTGTTACGTACTGGAAGAAAATTT
>JAVBMM010000169.1:0-8945 GCA_031552425.1 Bacteroidales bacterium
GCTAGGAAATGGATGAGGATATCTGAATGCGGCAATTGATTTGTGTGATGAGTTTTTAGATAGAAATAAATTAATTGTTTATACAGAAGGTTTGCACCAAAGAAGAGAAGATGCCTTTGCCAGTAATAAAGGTTTGTTTGAAAAAGGGAAATTGGTTATCTTGATTGATGAAACTTCTGCTTCTGCAAGTGAAATTGTATCCGGAGCTATTCAAGATTGGGATAGAGGAGTATTAGTGGGAAGAAGAAGTTTTGGAAAAGGTTTGGTACAACGTCCTATCCCTTTACCTGATGGAAGTATGTTGAGGCTCACCACCGCCAGGTATTACACACCGACAGGAAGGAGTATACAAAAACCGTATGAAAATGGGAAAGGAGACGAATATAGTAAGGATTTGATAGATAGGTATAATCATGGAGAAATGGTGAATGCAGATAGTATTCATTTCCCTGATTCACTTAAATACCATACCATGGTTAATCGAAGAGTTGTTTATGGAGGAGGAGGTATCATGCCTGATTATTTTGTTTCTATGGATACCACTCGTTATACTCCTTGGTATCGTAGTGTGCTTGCAAAAGGGATTGTGAATAAGCTGAATCTAAATTATGTAGATAGAAACAGAGATAAGCTCAAAAATAAATATAAAACTTTTGAACGTTTTAATGCTGAATTTTCTATTCCTGAAGATTTGATGGAAGAACTGAAGAATCGCGCATTGTCAGACAGTATTACTTTTAAAGAAGATGAATATCTTCGCTCTGAAAAATTTATTAAACTACAGATGAAAGCCCTTTTAGCCCGTGATATCTTTGAGAAAAACGAATATTATACACAAATCATAAACGAAGAAAATGAGTCTTTCAAAAAAGCGTTAATGATATTGGGTAGCGACGAAGAATATGAAAGAAAATTGCAGATCAAACCGAAAAATGATTAATTAAGTGAAAATAATTTTACTTGTTATCGGAAAAACAGATGCCTCTTATTTTTCGGAAGCAATTCAAGAATATCAAAAGCGTTTGGTTCATTATGTCCCTTTTGAGATAGAAGTTATTCCTGATTTGAAAAATGCTAAAAACTTAGGAAAGAGGGAACAAAAGGAAAGGGAAGGAGAGATAATTTTAAAACGTATCCAAACCGGAGATTATTTGGTTCTGTTGGATGATAAAGGAAAAGAATATACTTCTTTGCAATTTTCCGGGTGGTTAGAAAAAAAGATGTATGAAGTTAATAAACGCTTGGTTTTTGTAATGGGGGGGGCTTATGGTTTTTCAGAAGTAGTTTATGCCGCAGCTAAAGAAAAAATGTCTTTTTCTAAAATGACTTTTTCTCATCAAATGATCCGGGTAATTTTTACTGAACAATTATATAGGGCGCTCACAATAATGAATAATGAGGCATATCATCACGAATAAGTTTCAAGAATTGTAAAAAGTATGCTATGAAGATATCTTTTTATTTGATGTTAACAGTATTATTCGGTGCTTTTTCCTGTTTTTCAACACGAACTGTATTCGCTCAAGGACGTTCTGCTGAAACATTTCCGTATCCATATGAACATTTTTCTTTTGTACAACCTCGCTATGACCGTTTGAATCTGAAATACGGAGATTATCTTAACTCATATATTATTCGGGCGACAAAAACATTCCCGAGAGCATCACACCTGCGTTTTGAAATTCCTACAGCAGATAATGGGGATGTATTTGGGCTGGCAGATATAAAGGTTCGTTATGTGCAGGCTTCTTCCATGAAAAATAATTTATATGTGGCTTATGGAGCAGAAATGACTTTTCCTACAGCAACGGATGAAGCATTGGGTGCCGGTAAATGGCAAGCCCGTCCTGAATTAGGAGTAGTATATTTTCTTGGACAGCCGGATAAAGTAATCGGATCCGTTATTTTGGGAGTGGATTACCGTTTCGACTATGCCGGGCAAAGCAATCGTGATCACATCAGTGTATTGGGAATAATTCCAAATATCGATTATTGGGGAGATAAATGGTATGTTGGGTACTATGCAACCTGGACGTACGATTTCAAAAGCGAAATTTTTGACCTCCCCCTCGATATTGAATTAGGATATACATTTATCCCTCAATTTACTTTTGCCTTGGAGTACATTCAACCTTTGCTGAAGGAACGGACATACAACAATGAATTTGCAATTAAATTGCGATATATGTTTCCTTGATATATTAGAAGAGTAATATCCTCCTCATGAGGTCGGCATATATGGCACCCATCCTTTGTTGAATGTATGAATCTTCTCCACGGAGAGGATGCCATCCATAGATTTCGCCTCCTGATTTTTGAGTGTCCTTAGCGTAAATTAAGCTGATTTCTTCTTTAGTAACAGGATGTTTTTGATTTTTGGAAAATCCTATATATTTATCAAATTCAACTAAAGGTAATCCCCATTTTTCTGCTAACTGACGGATAGTTTTATTATATGTTTCGCGGGAATCATGCCAATGTGTACAAAGTACAATTACGGCAGGTTTTCCACATTTTGTACTGAAATATTTGGAAGTAGAATCATCTTTTAACTGATAACATTCCGTGAGGTATCTTTTAATGACATAATCGAATGCTGCGGCATAGTTTGTCTTTTTGAATGGAACTTCGTAATCAGTATAATTTTCCTTGAGTTGAGTCTCATCGATAACGTCCTTATTATGAACTTGCATAATCACCATTGCATCTATATTTTCAAGTTCTTCTTTAGAATATAATGTTCCGTTAATCATTCTATTAGCGGTGTTGGCAATAGCTTCTCCTCCGATTGCCCGGTTGATGGCATTTACGCCAAGAGATTTACAGCCTAATTCAAACCATCCGTTGCCGGGAGATGCAAAAGAAGCCCCTGTGAGGAGGATATTATAACTTTTGGATGATGCTTTTTCCTGAGAGGAAACAGATACAGAAGCGATGATAAATAAGAATAAAATTGCTTTTTTCATAAGTATTTATTTAAATGTTAATTGATTGGATAAAAATAAAAATTATTTTTTGTTCTTATATTTTCTGTAAGCAAAGTAAATCAATAAAATCGAAACTCCAAATATTGAAAGAATAATAAATAAGTTGTAATTTGTATTAGCATTTCCGGCATAGCTATGCATTCCTCCCAGAAAATAGTTGACCCCAAAATAGGTCATCAACACTGATACGAAGATAATTAAGATGTAAAGATTGAAGAAAAATACATCGGAAAATATTTTCCATGTTTTTGAGTGAAATGCTAACGACATAAGCATAAATGTAATTAATGCCCAAACTTCTTTTGGGTCCCAACCCCAATATCTTCCCCAGGAAATATTCGCCCAAATGGCTCCTATGAAGATACCTGCAGCCATGAAAAAAGTGGTGGGATACAAAAAAATTTCACTGAGATTTTTTAGTTTTTCTAAAGAGTGACTGATGGTTGGTATATTTTCTTTTTTGCTTACGGATAAAATAATAAATGAAGATAAAGCATTGAACACCATGAATCCGGTTAAAGCGTATGAAAACATAATCAGAGAAACATGGATACTCAGTAGCGGAGAAGAAAGTACAGGCATTAAAGGTGTTATTTTAGGATTCATCATTCCTAAATGAGCAACTAATAAAGTAAAGCCCGAAATTAAGAAACCAAAGGATATAATAACCGGAGAATATTTTCTCAGGAACATGGCAACGATCATCGAACACCAAGCGATAAACAACATCGTTTCAAAACCGTTTCCTACCGGAAGCCTCCCGGATATGTAGCCACGGCAGATTAATCCCAAGGTATGGATAATAAAAATAATCAGTAGAAAAACGGTAAATACGGCAGTCGTTTTGGGATTTTTTTTCCCTTTTATGGTTTGTAAAATGAAAAGAATCAAAGCGCACAAACCTAATGTCAGGCATATTTTAAATAGCCAGGAAAAAATATTAGATTGATTATAAAGTAGTTCTATTTTTCTATGGGTTTCGGAAGGGATGGTTTCTTTTCCCCTGGAGAACTGATAGTTTTCCAATTTATCCAACAGGGAAAGGGATTCTTCTGCCTCATTTTTTAATAGTGCATCGTAATACAAGGGGATAAATCCACGGATAAAAAGTTTGTCTTTCTCCGGAATATCATCCGGTAAGATACCTGTAGGAGATAACCATTGAATCCTGTTTCCTGTTTTTGCGGGGAATAATTTAAGTAAGCTTCCGCTTTGCAGCATATTGATTAATTGGATCTTTTCATCTAATTTAACTGCTTCCTTAATAAATACCGATTGTTTCCCTTGTTGGTACATCTCTTTATAAAAAGGAGCTAATTTATATTGGTGATCTTTGGTGAAAAAATCGGCATAGGATGCTTCTTTTTTTCCTCCCGTTAAACGCAAGATTTCTTCATTTTCTATTTTAAAGAGATTTACATACATCCATTGTTGTGGAAAGAATAAAAAACCTGCAAGCACTTGTTCTGCATTCGCATATTTATATTTCGGTTTCCCTGTTAATTTAGTGGCAAAATCTCTTGCAAAAGTTTGTAAAGGACAAATTCTTCCTTCATACATGATCCAGATTTTTCCTAAAGCTTCAGATTGTTCTTTGTTGATTGTCAGTTTATCATTGGATAATGTAGATGACTGGGCGGAAAAAGCTGTTAAACAAAAAATCAGGAGTAAGGCCTCCTTTTTTTGCACTAAGTTTTTCAGTAAAATTCTGAACTGGCTATTTTTGTTTAATAATATGGAAATCATTACGATAAAAAGCATAAAATAACCGGCGTATGTTACCGGAATACCATAAATATCCCGGCTTACACTCAATATACTTCCCTTCATGTCTTCATCAAAAGAAGATTGATAAAAACGGTATCCTTGATGTTTCAAAATATTGTTCATGGATATGTTGGCTTCGAAGGATTTTTTATTTTTTCTATCGGATATTTTTACCAAACTCCTATAATCTGCAGGAGATTCCGTCCCGGGATAGTAATCAATACCGAAATTAATCAATGTCAGGTCAAAAGGCAAAGGCATTTCTTGTTCATTATCATCATAAAAATAATGAGTAGAAGCATTATCTCTTAGATGTACAATACCATTCTGAGAGGAAAAATGGGTAATCAAAGCTCCTGCTAAAATCAGTATTAATGAAATATGTAGCAGAAAGACAAGCGTTTTCTTATATATTTTCCGGTAAATTAAATGTAGTAACCCAAAAACGGATAAAATTCCCCAACAAACGATAAACCAGTTTGTTCCATAAATATTCTGTATCGCAGATGTTGTTCCATAACTTTTCTCGTAAAAAGTAGCAAAAGCCATTATCACTGGAAGAAAAATAAAAAACAGGAAGGAAATATTACTTGATATGTTGGATAATCGGTTCATGTTATAAAATTTACAATTGTTAATGTGCCGCTTGATAAAAATCAACAAATTATTTGAACTAGGCCTTGTCAATCACACCTCCTAGCTGATGGAAGCAGAAAACAAGTTGGTGAAACATATTGAACAGTTTCTTATACAGTTTTTGTCTTGGCATCAAAATTACTGTTTTTGTGAAACAAAAGTAATAAATGAGTTGTTTTAAAATCTAAAAACGAAGAATTTATAAAAATTGAGTTGAAACAACTAAAATTGAATTAAAATGGAAACTTGTTGTCCTTTCTGCGGATTATTCTCGCAAATAAATTGGTTATGGTACGTTATTGCAGTGGTAGTGGCCTTTGTAGTAGGAGCTTTATGGTATTCATCCCTATTTGCTAAAGCATGGGTACGCGTATTTAAAGTGGAGATGCCGGAAAAAATGCAATCGGGAAATATGATTTTTACCATGTTAATGCAACTATTGGTCACTGCTTTGTTAGGATTGGTCTTCTTTATGATGACTGGTATTTCAGTTTGGCTGGCTGTTCTTGTTCTGATCGCTTTTTGTGGTTGGCAAAAGGCAAATCTTAAATTCCGTTATGTAAAGTGGAATGAATATTTTATGGCTGCTTTAATAGAGGCGGGATATACATTTGTTGCAGGATTAATTTTCATTCTTTTTGCTTTGGCTTAAGAAGCTGTTTAAAATAAAATGGCTCAGAGGCCTTTTAGACTTTTGCATTTAATCACCTAATCAAGGTCAGCTTCCCGGCCTCGGGCAAATGGCGTTAAGAAAAATTAGTGGAGGTGTTACAGTATTTTTTAGCCATTTGGACGTGGCTTTGATCTTTTTGTTATTTTCCATCAAGGAAAAAAGTAAGATGCTAAATATTTAATTTTAAAAGTCTAAACGACTTCTCATAAAAAAGAGCAACTCGTTTTGGAATTGCTCTTTTTCTTTTATTAAATTGCTTTTTCTTTTATCAAATATTCGGCAATTTGTACTGCATTTAATGCGGCTCCTTTTTTAATTTGATCACCAACACACCAGAAAGATAAGCCGTTAGAATTAGTAATGTCTTTTCTGATACGCCCTACAAAAACCGGTTCTTTTGAAGCTACAAATAAAGGCATAGGATATACTTTGTTAGCTGGATCGTCTTGTAAAACAACTCCTTCTGCTTTAGAAAAAGCTTCACGGGCTTGTTCTACAGAGATGGGTTTTTCTGTTTCGATCCAAATAGCTTCCGAATGTGCACGGAGAGCGGGAACCCGGACGCACATGGCGCTGACTTCAATGTTAGAATGCATAATTTTTTGAGTTTCATTATACATTTTCATTTCTTCTTTGGTATATCCGTTTTCTGTAAAAACATCTACTTGCGGAATCAAATTATAAGCCAATTGATAAGCAAACTTACTAACAGTAGGTTCTTCTTTATTAACGATTTGTTTGTATTGGTTTTCTAATTCGTCCATCGCAGCCGCTCCGGCTCCGGAAGCTGCTTGGTAAGTTGCTACATGTACCCTTTTTATATGAGAAATGTTTTCTAATGGTTTTAATGCAACTACCATTTGGATAGTAGTACAGTTCGGATTTGCAATTATTCCGCGCGGACGGGTCTTTGCATCCGGACCATTAACTTCAGGCACAACGAGGGGAACGTCATTATCCATGCGGAATGCACTTGAATTATCGATCATCACAGTTCCATGTTTTGTGATTGTGTCAGCAAATTCTTTAGAGGTTCCTGCTCCTGCAGAAGTAAAAGCAATATCGATGTCTTTAAAATCATCGTTATGTTTCAATTCTTTTACAGTAATTTGTTTATTTTTAAACGTATATACATTTCCTGCACTACGGGATGAACCGAAAAGAACTAACTCATTCATGGGGAAATCTCTCTCGGCAAGAACACGTAAGAACTCTTGACCTACAGCTCCGCTGACTCCAACAATCGCTACTTTCATTTGCTAAAAAATATTAAAAAATAATCTTATGTTAAAATAAAATTTTACTTTTGTCCACTGAAATGCCTTTTGCATTTTTTACATTGGAACGCAAAGGTATTAATTATTAACCAAAAACTTTATTTCTATGAACAAAATTATGTTGTTTATTGCACTTTTTGTGCAAAGTCTTTCCTATTCACAGGTTTCAGACGATTTTTTAGATGGTAACTTAACAGAAAATCCTGCGTGGCTCGGAGATGTAGGGAAGTTTGAAGTAGATGCAGGTAAACATTTGCACCTTTCTGCAGAACGTGCAAGTGGTACGGCTCGTTTGTTCACTTTGTCTGAGAGTTCTTATAACACATCTTGGGAATTTTATATCCAGATGAATTTCAAGCCGGGCGTAGACAATAATGTCCGGATGTATCTTTGTGCAGACACTACAGATACAGGGAAATTATGGGGACTTTGTTTAAGGATCGGGGCTGAAAACAAGATTACTTTATGGAATGAACCTGCATCTGGAAACGGAAAAAGGTTGTTGAACGGATTGGCAGACCGCCTAAATGTTGACACGGTATTTTTACACGTAAAAGCAACTTTGGATTGGAATGGTGTTTTTCAATTGTATTCGCGATTGAAAGGGGAGCCAGATTATGTTTTGGAGGGAAGTGTTTCTTTAACAGATGTTCTTCCAAGTAAATATTTCGGTTTGTTTGCCATTTATTCTGTTACCCGTCACACAAAAAGTTTTTATTTTGATGATTTTGTAATCGAAAAATTATCTGATGATGGTCCTCCGGAATCTCCTGAAGAAGATTCTCCTGAACCATTAGATGTAATTATTAATGAAGTGCTTTATCAACCTTTTCAGGGAGGAGACGAATATGTGGAATTATATAACCGTTCTGATAAATCACAAGATATTTCTTTGTTGAGCATTGCCACCAGAAATTCTTCCGGAGGATTGAGGTCGGTTAAACCTTTAGCTACGTCTTCTTGTATGCTACAACCAGGTGATTATCTTGTAATTACCGGAGAAAAAGAAAAAGTCACGTCCTTTTATACTTCTTGCGAAGGTGCTATTTATTCGGAATTAACACCGATGATCGCATTATCTGATGAGGGAGCATCTGTCGTTATAATTAATAACAAGACCGAAGAGGTAATAGATGAGTTTACATATACACCTTTATTACATGTTACTGGTTTGAGTAATAAAAAAGGAGTTTCGTTAGAGCGAAAAAATCCTGAAAAAGCCACCGATAATGCTTCTAATTGGACTTCCGCACTTGCCGAATCGGGTTACGGTACTCCGGGTTGTCCGAATGCTAATCTCGGAGAAACAGGAAATCCGTCCGGAATATCTGTTGTAGAATCTTTTTCCGGAATAGGAGTAAGTTCTTTTCAAATCAAATATAATTTCAATGAAGAAGGAAACCGCTGTAATTTATCGGTATTCGATATTTCAGGAAGATTGATCAATAATGTAGCCAATAATATGCTGTTGGGCTCAAAGGGAACATTAACATGGAATCCTCAAAATAATCTAAAGCGTGGTGTATATATTATATATATGGAAGTTTATCAACCCTTAAACGGACATGTAGAGAAATTTAAGGTTCCTGTTGTTTTTAAGTAATA
>JAVBMM010000002.1:0-12230 GCA_031552425.1 Bacteroidales bacterium
TTTTTATATTTGAATACACTTTGCTTTACATCAGGTGCAGCACAAGTACTATACTGTAAAAATAGCTTAATGAATGCTTCATCATCAAAAGGAGTATTCTCTACTTTTTTAACTTCTTCTGCACAGGGTTGAAGTAAATAAATTAAAACACCAATGTCTTTTTTGTGAATTTTACTGGTGAACTGATCCATTTTATCAATATCAGGACGAATGGTGTAATAATTATTTCCCTTTTGAACAATGTACACATAATCATCTTCCAAAAAGGATAACTGTAATTTATACAGATTAAAATCAGCCATTAATAAATATTTGGCAAAAGAAGGGGTTTTTACTTGCTCTGATCCGGAAAAAGAAAGAGAGACCCTTTCAGTGTATACAACAGAAGAAAATACAATTTGATCTTGAATAAACCCAAAAGATAATATGGAATCCGGGAAGTATGTTATGGGAGTATCAGACATATCCTTTTTAAAAAGGATTTTTTTACTCATTTTACTTTCAGATATACGTTCAATGAACCCCTGAATGGTGTCTTTTTTTAACGAAACGATATATCCTTTTTCATAATAATTGTTTCCGAAAAAGGGTAAAATTATCACCCATAAAAAGATTAACAAAAAAAACTGTTTTTTCATGGTTGAGTATTTTAATATCTTAAGATAAAAAATAAGAAAGAAATAAAGAATGTCTATGCTTTATTTCTTTCTTGTATGGACTTAACACATCCTATATTATTTATTTACTCTGAACTTTTCGTTTCCGTTTTGAAAAAACTCTACAATTTGTTTTGCTGCAGCTATTCCTGCATTGATATTAGCTTCTGAGGTTTGTGCTCCCATTTTTTTAGGAGTAGAAAAATACCTATCGGAATATGCAGCTTGTAAATCTGTATGAATATCCGGTAAAATATCTGCTACATATTTGAAATCTGTACGATTTTCAAAAACCTTTAATAAACCTGATTCATCAATTACTTCTTTACGAGCAGTATTTACCAATACAGCTCCTTTAGACATTTAATTAATCAGATTATAATTAATGGATTTTTTTGTCTCTGGTGTAGCAGGAATATGCAAAGATACAACTTGACATGTAGAATATAACTCCTCTACGGAAGAAAGATGCTTCACTTGATCCTTTTCCATTACTTCCGCCGGACAATAAGGATCAAAAGCATACACTTCCATCCCAAATCCTTTGGCAATACGGGCAACATTACGCCCTACATTTCCGTATGCATGAATACCTAATTTTTTCCCTAGTAACTCACTACCTGAAGTTCCATTATAAAAGTTGCGAAAAGCATACACCAGCATTCCGAAAACCAATTCAGCTACAGCGTTAGCATTCTGTCCGGGTGTATTCATTACACAAACCTGATGGGATGTTGCAGCATCTAAATCTATATTATCATAACCAGCTCCTGCCCGAACTACAATTTTGAGCTTTTTCGCAGCATCTAAAACATCCGAATCTACTATATCCGAACGAATAATCACGGCATCTGCATCAGCTACTGCATCAAGCAATTGTTGTTTTTCGGTATATTTTTCCAACAGTGCCAACTGATAACCGGCCTTTTCAACTACTTCGCGGATGCCATCCACAGCTATCTTCGCGAAAGGTTTATCTGTTGCTACTAATATTTTCATAACTTTCAATGTTTTTTCTCAAATTCTTTCATGCAATCAACTAATGCTTGCACACTTTCTTTAGGTAATGCATTGTATGTAGAAGCACGGAAACCTCCTACAGAACGGTGTACTTTAATAACAACCATTCCTCTTACTGAGGAAAATTTAGCAAATTCTGCTTCCAGCTCTTGATATTCATTATTCATTACAAAACAAATATTCATAATAGAACGGTCTTCCACTGCAGCTGTACCTTTGAATAATTTATTCCTGTCTATTTCATCATAAAGGATGGAAGCCTTTTCTATATTTTTCTTTTCCATTACTTTCACACCTCCCAATTCTTTCAACCATTTTAATGTTTGAAGAGCTGCATAAATAGGAACAACCGGAGGGGTATTATACATAGAGCCATTTTCAATATGGATTCTATAATCTAACATAGAAGGTATAGGACGGCTAACTTTTCCTAACAAATTTTCTTTTACAATAGCAAAAGTAACTCCTGCCGGAGCTAAGTTTTTTTGTGCTCCTCCGTAAATAATTCCATATTTAGAAACATCTACGGGACGAGAAAAAATATCAGACGACATATCTGCTACCAATGGTACAGGAGAATCTAAATCTTTTCTGATTTCAGTTCCAAAAATCGTATTATTGGTAGTGATATGAAAATAATCTACATCAGTTGGAATTGTATAATTTTTAGGAATATAACAAAAATTATCAGCTTTAGAAGATGCCACTTCTATTACTTCACCGAACAACTTAGCTTCTTTTAGCGCTTTGCTTGCCCAAGTTCCAGTATTAAGGTACGCTGCTTTCTTTTCCAATAAATTATAAGGAACCATACAAAATTGCAAACTAGCCCCACCCCCAAGGAAAACTACCTGATAACCTTCAGGGATATTTAAAATTTCTTTGAACAACGATACTGCCTCATCTACAACCGGTTGAAATTCTTTCGATCGATGGCTTATTTCCATAAGAGATAAACCGATACCATTAAAATCGAGAATGGCTTTAGCTGTGTTGTCAATCGTGCTCTGTGGCAAAATTGAAGGACCTGCGTTGAAATTGTACTTCTTCATGTTCTGATAGAAAAAATTAATAATTTGGTAGTTTAACAGGTTGCAAAATTAATATTTTTTTTGAGATACATATAGATACCAATAGTATTTTTTGTCTATTTTAATTAAGATTATTTAGAGTTTGAAGATTAAAAATCAAAATAAAGATTTTTATTAAGTAAGTTTGTACAAGCAAAATTATTTTTATTTGATATATTAATACGTCTAGCACAATCATATTATAGCACTTTCGCTGCTTGTACAGTTGTACAGGTTGGAATGAGAAAAGAATTCATACTTAAAAAATATCAACAAGAGAAGAAATTACAATATAATTCCACATTCCTAAACCAAATGAAAATCACCACCTCACTTTATTTATTAGTTTTGCCAAGCGAGTTTCTTTGCCAAATGGCATATATCAATGAAATTATAAACAGGAAAAACAAGCCATCGTAAATTATTACTGCCGGCTCCGGTTCGGGTTCTGTTTCATTCGGGTCTTTCCATCCATAGAGTATTGTTTCTTTTAAAGAATAACTTGAAGGAGGAGCAACCATAGGATTTTTTTCTACTAAGATTTGAGTAGATTCTTTTTCTATCGTATAATTTTCCAACTTATTCTCAGCCAATGCATACAAAAAAACATTACATATAAAACAGATCAAAATAATGAATAGAATTTTCCTTAAATACATTTTCGAAATTTATTAAAAGATTATTTTTCTAATAATAGTTTGAAATTCTGTAGATATTTTTATCACATATGGGCCTTTTTGCTTCATAGAAATTGGTTCATTATTATTGATATTTTCATAAAATGAAACAACTCCTCCCTGTAAATTGTAAACTGTTATAGTTGCTTCCGAATGTAAACCGGTCAAATAAAATTTATTCTGAGATATAATAACTCTGATATCTTCAATACCAGGTAGTTGCACAGCAGTAGATACTTTATCAACCGTTATAGACAACTCCAGATTAGAAACAGTACCCTTTCCTGAAGAAGAAATTGCAATATCAGGATTCAACAATAAATCGGTAGAATTTCCTGTTGTTTTATCAATTAGATGTAACGAAGTAATATCTTCCGAATGACCTTTCCTGACATAACTTAAAGTATAATTACCTGCTTGGGGAGTATAATAGCTGATTGGTACAATAATAGGTTCTCCCTCTTTATAAGGAAGTGCATTTATTGCCAGGTTATTTCCCTCGTACGAACTGTATAGAATTGCTTTGGAAGGTGCTGCATTATACATTTTTAAACCGTCTTTATTGAGATCATATTCTGTAGTAGCATCATTACGTAATTCTACACGAAATATATCAAAAGTAGATTCATTGGAAAAAGTCATCCATACATCGTGAATATCCGGAAGAGCTGTTGCACTACGAAGACTGGTGGAAATCTCCGAAAAATTAACATCTGCAATCTCTTCGGTTTCGCTTTCCGATGGTACCTGGATAAAAAAGGGGCGGGAAGGCTCCAGATACTGATCTGTCATATTCTGCACAATATCATACCCATCTCCAACCTCATTCAGTACATAACAATAATATGGAAAATCTTCAGTACTATATTTCATCGAATAAGGATTACCAATATAATTCCAACCAATGTCGGTAAGTCTACTAGATTTTCTGGTTGTGACGGTTATTATTTTATTTTCAGATGACCAAAATGGATTATCTAATTCATTTGCAGTTAGATATGAAAAAAAATAAAGAGTTACCTCATCTTCTGTTCCCAAATTCTCACTATCTTCATCAAGGAGAATCAGAAAAGTTTTATCCCCTTTGAGAAAAGGTTCTTCGCTTGATTCGTGGGTGATTTTCTGATCATTCACATAAGTTATCCAGTTTCCATTACCTCCATTGGCAAATGCAGCTCTCTTTATTCCATCATAATAAGCTAAATAAAAATCCCCTGGAGTTTTTTCATCTCCCATCGTTAAAGGCACCAGCGGATCTTTTCTAATGTAATCAATCGCATAAGGAAGATAAAAATGTGACCATACTCCCTTTTTGAAAGTCTTCGACACACGTATTTTACCTGGAGCCGATATGTTTCCTCCCATTTGAGGATATTTGGAATAATCGTCGGGTAATTCGAAATTAAAATTATTCAAGGCATTAATTCTTCCTGAAGTGACACCCGTTTTTAGATAGCCTCCTTCTCCAATGGTTATGTCACCTCCATAATAATTGTTTTCATCATCCAATTCAACAGTCGCATTAGTAATTCTAATCGAAATAAAATTGTTTTTACTATCTTCTCCTATTGAACGACCTGTATATAATATTGCACCATCTTTTGTTCGTTCTGTCCATATCCTATCAGTAAAATCAACAGATGTACCATAGCTGTCTATGATTCCGTCGTATGTAAAATAACCAGTATAGCCATTGGTTCTTTCTCCAGTATTACCCCCTCCCAAATTATCCGGTCCGGAATTGTCGGGAAGAGTTCCTAAATCGTTCTCCGGTTTCAAATCAGGATCAGCATGATTAGATTGAGTAGTAGTGTTTTGATCTAAATTTCCTACTATGCGGTTTATATTTGTATTACCTCCGGTTCCTTTTATTTCGGTATTCATAGCAATACAATCTGTAATGACAACAGAATTACTAGCTCCTGATCCAATAGAATGTCCGACAATTCCTCCTACATAGTCTGCCCCATTTACAGCCATTTCGCTATAACAATTCTCAATACGCACGCGAGGCTTATTATTCTCTGTAGCAATATATCCTATTACACCTCCCACATTATTAAAATATGTCGTCCCCGCTAGATTCATTGCTTTTACAGACCCAAAACTGGAACAAGAAGTAATATTGGCATCTAGATGGTCATTCCCTGAAATACCAAAATTTATTCCTCCAATGACTCCCCCTACATTAGTAGACCTCCCGATTATATCTCCAGAAAAGGAACAGTTTATTATATCAAGTCGTAAGTTTACATTTCCTTTTTCCCATATAATCTGATTTATTATTCCTCCTACATTAGAATTCTGTCCGGAAACCAAAGCCTCTTGCATCAGCACACCTACAATTCTGGTAGCTAAATTTCCTCCTAACGCAACAACTCCAAAAAGTCCGCCATTGGATGATTTGAAATTTATAATTTTAAATCCATTTCCATCAAAATCAGATACAAATGATCTGTTTTGTACAGAACTTCCTATAGGTGTCCAGCTGGCAGGATTAAAATCATCAGACAAAATAATATCAGCAGTCTGCTTAAAATAAGAGTTTCTATCATACCCTCCGTTTATTCTTACAGCCATCGATTGTAAATCATCCACAGTAGCTATTCTATATGGATCTCCTGTTGTTCCTGTACCACCCGAATAAGTCTGGGCATTGATCAATCCTGGCGCTATTATTAGCATCATTAGGAACAAAACATATTCGAATCTTAAAAATCGCAGTTTTGTATTCATTTCATGCCCATAAAATATTTCTTGAAGAATGTACAAAAATAATAAGTATAACTATAGCATTTTTTTTTGAGACTTTTTGTTCCAGATAATGGGATCTTTTTTATCTAAATGGGACAAAAAAAATTATAACTCATACATTTTTTTAATATATTCTTTGGGAGTAATTTGTTCGTGGGCTGCGAACAAGCGATAAAAACTGGACCGGGAAGTAAACCCACTCTCATTCATTAACTCTTTGATTGATTTACCTCTATTGTCTTTTGCTTGTTGCTTAAAATGTTCAATCCTCAGGTAATTGATGTATTCCCTAAAACCTGTAAAACCACTCTTTTTAATAGCTTCTACCAGCAAAGATTGGCGGGTATTCAAAGCTTCTATCAGATCTTCTATAGAATAATTTGGACAAATAAACGGTTTATATTGTTCCAAATAACTAGTCATCTGGCAATATAAAGCTTCGTATAAAGAGATATTTTTATAAGGTTCCTTCCTTATATCGTTTTCTCTCAATGAAATATGAGAAGAAAGCGGATCTTCATATAATAAGTAAAGAATGGAAAAAAACATGCAACTAACAGCAACAAAAATTCCATAGGTATTTAGAATAAAGTCATTAATAAATAGTGTATAAGCTACATAATAAAAAATGATCAGTGTGAAAATGGTAATGTACAACGTCATTGTAGGAGTAGCTTTTCTACGTACAGAAGATATATTTTTTAACAATGGAATAAAAAAATAAAAAATTGGAAACAAAATGGAAACTACAAAAACAACAATCCTCAATTTCACATCCATTTGATCTATATTTTCAAAAATAGAATAAAATCCTATAAGAGTTGTCACTTGCCCGTTAAAAAGAATATAACAAATACTAATCAAAACTATAAAACCTGCAGGTAAGAAATAAATCATCAACCTCAAAGGGGTAAAATATCCTGAATACAAAGAAACAATCGGAAAAAGAGAAAAAGCAGTAATAAATATCAACCATTGTAACATTTCTGTAAAATTGAGTAATTCATAAAAAGTCGCATAATCAGATGAAAAAAGATAAATAATGGACCATCTGATATTATGAATAAGCAACAATCCTCCAACAATGGCAACAGTAATTCCCCACCAAAATTTCAAGTGATTATCTTTTGCATTCAATAACAAAACTATCCCAAGAAAAAAAATTATGACATCTAAAATAGATTCAAAAACTAACAATGAAAAAATCATAAGCCAATAAGATGCGATATGCACATTATATAATTGTAAATTATCAGGTGAGTAAAAGTAGTTTTTTATAAAAAGGATAAGCAAAAATAGTTTTTTATCGAAAAAGATAAAAGTACGATAAATTTTGAGATTTTCAATGGGACTTTTTTATAAAAAATGGGACGTAATTTGCATGAAAAGTAAATTTAAAAAGAATGGAATTATTACATAATCCATCTACCCGTCTGAAAACTCGAACCCCAGAGCCAAAAAAATAAAAAACATATTGCTTTCTCATAAATAAAATATATCTTTGACCTTGATATTTCGATATATTTATGATATATTTTTCAACTATTATTGATAGATTAGATTAGTAAAATGGATATTTTGAGTTTTTTAAAAATAAAAAAGAATGTATTTCCGGGTTCTGCAAAATATTGGGAAAATAGATATAAAAATGGTGGAAATTCAGGAGCGGGTTCATACAATAAGTTAGCAGATTTT
This sequence comes from Bacteroidales bacterium, assembly GCA_031552425.1. Classification (GTDB taxonomy): domain Bacteria; phylum Bacteroidota; class Bacteroidia; order Bacteroidales; family Azobacteroidaceae; genus JAISFI01. The sequence goes on from JAVBMM010000002.1 coordinate 7,873, forward strand.
AAAGCTGAATTTATAAATAATTTTGTGCATACTAATAATATCAAAAAGGTAATTGAATTTGGCTGTGGAGATGGAAATCAATTGACCTTGGCAAACTATAAAGAATACGTAGGATATGATGTTTCATTAAAGAGTATTGAAATGTGTCGGTATAAGTTTAAATCCGATTCTACAAAAAGATTTTTGATATTACCTGAAAAAATTGATTTTGATGATGATGAAAATAAATCAGACCTGGTTTTGTCTTTAGATGTAATATTTCATTTAATAGAGGATGAAGTCTACACATTATACATGGATAATCTTTTCAAATCATCAACAAAATATGTCATAATATACTCAAGTAATTATAATTCAAACGATTGTCCTCCTCATGTTAGGCATAGGCGTTTCACAGATTATATAGAAAAAAAACATGATAATTACAAACAAATAGCATTTGCAAAAAATAAATATTCATTTGATGTGAGCGATCCAAATAATACTTCATCTGCAGATTTCTATGTTTTCGAAAAAATATAATGATGTTTTATACTTAATTAGTGAACCGAGGTTATTTGCGAAAAGTAAACGGATAAGGAAATGATGAATCTTTACAAAAAATTGATCAATTTGAGATTAAGCTTCTAAAAAACACAAAAAGCAGCTACAACATTTTGTAACTGCCTCATTATTTTCCGTGTCCTCGCAGGGACTCGAACCCTGGACCCAATGATTAAGAGTCATTTGCTCTACCAACTGAGCTACGAAGACATCATTTTATCTCATAAATTATTCTACTCCTGCTAATTTAGGATCAATCATTATTCGACCGCAGTGTTCGCAAACAATGATTTTTTTGCGTAGTTTAATATCCATTTGTCTTTGAGGTGGAATCTTATTGAAACAACCGCCACATGCATCACGTTGAATATATACAACAGCCAAACCGTTTCTTGCACTTTTACGGATACGTTTGAAAGCTGTTAACAACCTTGGCTCAATAGTCGTTTCAAGTTGTTTTGCTTTTTCCCGTAATTGTTCTTCCTGTTGTTTGGTTTCGGTAACAATTTCTTCTAATTCTTCCTTTTTAGATTGCAGATCTATATTTCTTTCTTTCAAAATTTCTTTACTTTTTTGTATCTCTTCTGAAATTAACTTAGATTCCGCAGTAAATTCACGAATACGTTTTTCAGCTAATTCTACTTCTAATCCTTGAAATTCAACTTCTTTTGTCAAGTTGTCAAATTCACGGTTATTACGCACATTATCTAATTGTTCTTTGTATTTCTCAATCAATGAGTTACTATCAGTAATTTTATTTTTTTGTTGAGAAATTGCAAGTTCTAAATCTTTTAAATCTGCTTGGAAATTCTGAATTCTAGTATCCAAACCGGCAACTTCATCTTCCAAATCCTGTACTTCCAATGGAAGTTCTCCACGTAATGTTTTGATTTTGTCTATTTCAGACAACATACTTTGAAGTTTGTATAAAGCGGTCAACTTTTCCTCTACGGTCAAGTCTTTTTCAACTGCTTGTTTATCTGTAGCCATATTGTTATATTAAATAGTTTATCGGATTTGCATTTACATTCGAAAAATGAACGGCAAAGTTAGGTATTTTTTTCGTAATAATGTCAAAAAATATCTCTTTTGTACAAATTTCTGATTCATAATGCCCAATAACGGTCAATAAGATATTTTTTTCCACATCGTAAAAATCATTGTATTTGGCTTCTCCGGTAATAAATGCGTCAGCGCCATAACGGATAGCTTCAGGGATAAGAAATGCTCCACTCCCACTACAAATAGCAACTTCCTTAATTTTTTTGTTTACCAAACAAGAATACTTAATACAATTTGCTTGAAATATATTTTTTACCCGTTGGAGAAAAGAATGTTCATCTTCCTCTGCCGGCAACTCTCCCACTATACCAGATCCAGCAAAATTCCAAGTATTTTCCAGTGGATATAAATCGTATGCAGGTTCTTCATAAGGATGTGCAAGAAAAAGTGCATGGAGAACTGTATTTTTCTTCTGTACCGGTAAAATTGTTTCTATCCTTATTTCTTTTTCTGTATGCATTTTTCCTGGCTCTCCACAAAAGGGATTTGTATTTTCCCCTGCCCGGAATGTTCCTTTACCTTCCAAATTATAAGAACATTGATCATATTTCCCAATATGACCAGCCCCTGCGTTGAAAATAGCATTCCTCACTTGTTCTTCGTGTGATAACGGAACAAATGTCACTAATTTGATTAAGGCATTTTTTTGAGGACTTAAAATTTTGATATTTTGCAATCCCATTTTAATAGCCATTTGATAGCTGACGCCTCCCCAAGCATTATCTAAATTAGTGTGTGCGGAATAAATCGCCAAATGATACTCACAGGCTTTTATCACAGCCCTTTCTATATAAGATTTTCCGGTGAGGGATTTTATTCCTTTAAATATTAAAGGATGATGAGAAATAATCAAATTACATTCTAATTCAATTGCCTCACCTATAACCTCTTCTGTCACATCCAAGCACAATAAAATCCCCGTAACAGTTTGGTTTATATCTCCAACTTGTAAACCGGAATTATCATAACTTTCTTGTAATGAAAGCGGAGCATAATTTTCTATTTCATTAATTATATCTTTTACTTTCATATAGATTTTTTATTTTCTTTTTTATCAAATTTCTCGTATGCCTCAACAATACGTTGAACCAACTTATGGCGGACAATATCTTTTTTATTGAATTCTACTTTTCCTATTCCGGATACATTTCTCAATATACCCATAGCTTGAACCAAACCTGATTTTTGTACGGGAGGAAGATCTATCTGTGTAACGTCTCCGGTAACAATCATTTTCGCATTTAAACCCAAACGAGTCAAAAACATTTTTATTTGATGTGTAGTGGTATTTTGCGCTTCATCTAATATGATAACAGCATCATTTAATGTTCGTCCACGCATAAATGCCAAAGGAGCTATTTGTATAATATTATTTTCCAAATAATCTTTCAATTTAACCGTAGGAATCATATCCTGCAAAGCATCATAAAGCGGCTGTAAATAAGGGTCTAATTTATCTTTCGTATCTCCCGGGAGAAAACCTAATTTTTCTCCGGCTTCTACGGCAGGACGGCTAAGGATAATCTTCTTTACTTCTTTATTCTTCAACGCCCTAACAGCCAATGCAATAGCAGTATATGTCTTTCCAGAACCTGCAGGACCAATAGCAAAGATCAAATCATTATTATCGAATAATTTGACTAATTTTTGCTGATTTACTGTCCGTGCAAGGATTGCCCGACCATTCATTCCATGTATTATCAGGTGGTCTTGTTTGGGAATGTTAAGTGTATTTCCTTTTACAATAGAAAGGATATTCTCTTCTGTTAGTGCATTAAATTCTTCACAATATTTTTCTAATTCTCGTATTTTCTCTTCAAAAGCAACTAAATCCAGTTCTTCTCCTAACACTTTCAGAACGTTGCCTATCGCTACTATTCGCAATTTAGGGTATATAGATTTTAATAATTGAATATTAACATTGTTAACACCAAAAAAAATAGCAGGGTCAATGCTTTCAAAGATTATAATGCGTTCTATCATCCAAAATACTTGTTATAATTTTCACAAAAGTACATGATTATTTCATACTTTTGCAAATAATTTTACTAAAAGAAAGATACAAAGTTTTTACCTGATGAAGTTTTTCTGTCCTTTCGTTTATTCGTTTATTCTTTTTATACTATTAACTCCTTCTTGTGGAAAAAAAGAACCGGTCAAACCAATTCGTTATTCAGGTTCTTATGTAAAAGATTTCAATGATATGAACGATTTACATTTGGGAGCTGCTAAATCTATTGGAATTCCTCCTGTAAAATCTCGAGAAGAAGCAGAAAAACATAAAAAAAGATTGAAAGAAATTTCTTCCACTGATAAATATGAAGTAATTGAGTTAACACATTCTCTCCCATTTCTTGTTCCTCAAGCTGCTCGTTTGTTAAATAAAATAGGAGATAATTTTTGCGACTCCTTGAAATCGTTGAATGCTCCACGTTATAAATTGCGAATTACGAGTATTTTGCGTACAACAGAAGATATTTCCAAATTGAGAAAGAAAAATGTTAATTCGACCTTAAATTCGGCTCATTTGTATGGAACTACTTTTGACATTGCTTGGAATCGTTACATTAAAGCAAATGAAAAAGAGAATGCTTCTTTATCTCCGGAACAACTAAAAATGGTGTTGGCATCTGTTCTTCGAGATTTAAAAAAAGAAAATGCTTGTTATGTGAAGCATGAAAAAAAACAAGGATGTTTTCATATAACTGCCAGGTAACATGAAACGATATTTTATTTACTTATCATACAACGGA
>JAVBMM010000006.1:0-7354 GCA_031552425.1 Bacteroidales bacterium
AAGTTCAATATTTGTTGAGGGATTTTAACACCTGCTGCCCCACTGCTCCACAACCAATCTACCAACAAGTTCGCTACAGATTGGTTTTTGATCTTATCGGCTTGCCAATAATTCCAATAATAGGGCCTTAAAACGGATTCCACCAGGTCTCGCCTGAGAATCAGCTTCAGGTCTTCTTCATCGATTACCTGGTTATTGTCTTTATCGCAACCTACTTCTTGCCAGGTTTTCAGGGTCACTCCCATATTGGTAGCTCCTCCCAGATCATGAGGGTCATTTACATAACCACCCTCCCATTTAAGTATAAAAGGAATAAATTGATTGATATTTGCCATAGTTTTGGTAAATTAAAATATTAAGAAACTGTTCCTTTTTTCTTGATAAAAAGGTTTCTTCATTCCTTTTTTGCAGCCCAAAAAAGGAATCAAAAAAAGGGCTTTGTCGAAAAGAACATTTTCGATAAGCAATAGACAGAAGCCAAGTTTACTTGGGTTATGTTATTGCGAGAAAATGACTAAATTTATTGAACTTACTCAATCGCTACGCTCTTTCGCTTCAAACAGCTTTTCGACGACAAGGTGTTATTTATTAAAGCTCACTATGTTCGCTGTTACTAACTATCCAATGTCTCACTCAAATGTAGGTTTCATTTTTAACGCCTTCACTACGTATTTTTCTTTACGCCATTTGCCCGAGGCCATTATTTTAGAATAAAATGCATTTTTTACCCTCTACCGAGCAAATCATCCTTAATAGGATAATAACCGGTGTGCTATGAATATAAAACATGGTTTTGCAATTCTTTAATCATTCCGTGCTGTTGTTTCTGTAACTGCAAGATTTCATCCAATACCCGTTGTTGACGGTCTATAATACCATCAATCACCCGGACAAACCACCTGACAAAGAAAAAAATAATAGCAGCAGAATAAACCAGATAACCGGCAGCCGTCATAACAACAAAACCGAAGTCGGTAATACTTTTGCCCATTTCCATGGGCGAGTTGAATAGTGTTTCCATAATTAAGATAATAGCTCGCTACGCAAGCTGTGAACGGTGAACAGGAAAAACGTCATTGCGAAGGCAAAGCCTGAAGCAATCTATTATTAAACGGAGATTGCTTCGCTACACTGCGCTTCGCTCGCAATGACGGACTCATTTAACTGTTCTCGGCGAGCATCACGAGCCTAACTCTAGTTAAGCAAGATCAATCATTTGTTTCAATTCTCCTTTGATTAAGTCATTTCCATTCCTGGAAAGCGTTTTGACTGCAAGCATATAATTACCTTCCGGAAGTTGTGGTATTTGGAAATGAATCTCTGAAGGCCTGATTCCTGTGTATACTTCCACGCGAGTTTCATCGGAGGGGTCATTTTCAGGAGTGAAGAAAACACCTTGTTGGATGTCTGAGGTGTCGAATTTCAGTAATCTACCTCTGACTACTCCAATACCTCCTGCACTGGCAGAATAATTGATTGAACCGGTGGTACCATCGACAAATGTTTTAATCATCGGAATTTGTTGTATAATATCTACCTTTTCGAGTTTGATTTTAGTCGCTAACTCTTTCAATCTTAATCCGGAAGCAGATTTGATGTTAATCCGGTGTCTGGAAGAATCAAAGTGGTCTTCCATATTGTTAAACAAACCTTTGATAGATGGTCTTACATGTATCAATGGAGTAATTACCCGGTGCCCTTGCCCGACGAAATATTCGATGGTTTGAGTCAATTTTTCAAAATAAGCCATGGCTTGCGGGCGGGTAAGTCCTGTTCCTTCTGCAATCATAAAACCAATCACATCATTCAGGTCTTTTACTTCGGGGCTTGAAACTACGGCTACACAATTGTTAGGATCGTTCGCCAATACATTCTCTACTAATGCATACTTTAACATAAAATTTACATTTAAGGGGTTAATGAAAATAATAAATAAGAGCCTGTTTAAATTTTATTCGTTAAATAAATTAGTTCTATTTTTTAGGATATTTTGAGTAAGATTTTAACGATAATAGCGGGCTATTTGAGTTAAAAGATCATGCAAAATAGACAAAAAAGAGGACTGATTTATAACGAAAATAACCATATATAATATTTGTATAAAATTCAAACAGGCTCTAAGAATAACATCTGATCAAATAATTTATTCGGCCACAAAAGTAAAAGGTAAGTTTGAGAGTTTATTTCACTATTCCAACATCTTATACCAAAATTCCAACAAAAAATTAAACAAAATCCGGTACGGGACAACCGTTACCTGTAAAAATTATTTTACATTATAAAATTTGGTGTATATTTGCATTGTACTTATAAATAGCATTTCTATTTTTAATTAAAACAAAGTAAATTTATTTTTTCACACATAATATAAACCCCATAAAATAAATAGAATGAAAAAAACAATCTTATTAGTTTTAACAACGATTACGCTTTTAATTTCACAAGCGTTGAATGCACAAATTACGCTGGAACATGTATTTAACTTTGATATTAATTTTAGTGGAAACACTTATTATGGTATTAAAGAAGACGACTTTATTCCGGAAAATTGTTATTATATTTATCAATCAGGGAACAATTCACGTACTATAGCTATATACAACGCAGACTATTCCTTCAATTCAGAAAACACTTATTATTATCCAACTCCTCCTTCCGGATATAAAATTTATAGTGTTGACATGTCCAGAAAAATATTCAATGATGACGATGAATATGAGTTTTTGATTTGTTTCACAAAAATAAACGACACATCTGACAATACATCTGAAAAACTTATTCTTTATAGCCAGGACGGAACTATAATAAAAGATTTCGGAACTGCTTACAGCATTCATGCAGATAATTCTTTACATATCATTAACAATCAACGCCGCCTGTTTGTCTATAAACGAGAGGAAAATGGGGGTAATTATAAAACAGAGGTTTATTCAGTACCCGGAGATGCACCATCAGGTCTCACTTCCAATAGTATCAGATCTTCCGCTTTATATCCATTCCCAAATCCATCGAGCAATACCATAACCTTACCTTATCAATTAAAGCAAGGTAAAAATGGTGTAATGAATATTCTCAATGTGCAAGGAAAATTAATAGAATCTAAGCATATCGGCCATATCTTTGACAGCATAGTATTGGATGTTGCTAATTATGCTAAAGGGGCATATATTTATGAAGTAAACGGAGTGAGTAGAAAATTTATTGTAGAGTAAGGATTTTGTATAAAAAACGGCATAAAAAAAGGGTGAAAAATTCACCCTTTTTTGTTGACTTAATATCTGTTACGGTTGTAACCGCCACCGCCTCCACGGCTTCTATTAAAATCTCTTCTTTCTCCACCAGTTCTTTCTTGTCTGGGTTTTGCCTCAGAAACAGAAATGGTTCTTCCATCGTACTCAGCGCCGTTCAATTCGGCAATGGCTTTGTTAGCAGCTTCTTCATCATCCATTTCAACAAATCCGTAACCTTTTGATCTACCGGAATCACGATCTGTGATAACTTTAGCAGAGGTAATAGCTCCGTACTCTTCAAAAAGATTGGACAAATCGGCATCGTTCACCTTGTAACTCAAGCCTGCAATAAAAATGTTCATTTTGTAATAAAAAAATAAAATGTAATAAATAAATAATTTAATCAAAAGAGAAAGACGGCAGAGCTACAAGCTAATCCCAATCGTGTGGAATTGAAGAAAAAGAAAATAGAATTCCGAATAATACTCAATTGTTCGGGACAAAGGTAAATGTTTTTTTTAATATTCTACTAATTTTCTGAAAATAAATTGATTATAGGGATATTTTTGGTTCACTAGTAAAAACCTGTGTAAAAAAAATCCTGTAGGGATTACCGCTCGGTAGAAAATTTGATTAATTTTGTAACAAGCCTATACCTTTGGATTATTTCCTTATGAATCAATCATTTGAGTTTGCGATAATTCAGAATAGGTAACGGATAAGTAACGAGTTAACTTCACCAATTCGCTCCGCTTTGGGCAGGTTGATTAGCTTGAGACAAAGATAAAAACATTTTTTCGAATTACGTATAATTTATTCCGATGTATTGTTATTATCATTGTCTGCCTGAGATTTCAATTCTTTAATTGCCCTGTCGAAATCGCTTTCATATTGCAGTATTTCTTTACGGCGGTATTCCTCAAACTCCCGTGTTGCCTTTTCAATAGCTTGTTTATGTGAAACTGTTCCTGCATTGGTGAGTAAAGGGCGATTGCCGACCGACAATATATTATCCAATTTTTCTATCCACTGCTGCATGGTCATTGGATGCTGCTCGATAGCTTGCAATTCGGCAAAATCAAGATACTGGGACACCAATAAATTTAAGACCTGCAATTCTTTTTCCGACAGGTAGTTCTTCGCTATTTTGACATCATCTCGAGTTATGTAGTCTCCTTTGAAGTTAGTCATACCCACCATTGGTTTATCGGAATCCACTCTTTGATAGATTACTTCCGCTGCCGTATGCTGATGGGCGGCATAGTGCATCTTATTTTGCACGGTAGCAAAAAACTGGCGGGTAATATCGGCTCGAGGGTCATAATCTACTGCTGTGGCATAAATATCGGTTACTTGCTGGTATAAATTACGTTCGCTCGAACGAATATCCCTGATTCGTTGCAATAACTCGCGAAAATAGCGGTTTCCGTTTCCTTTGAGGCGCTCATCATCCATCGTAAATCCTTTTTGGATATATTCGTGCAGCCGCTGTGTCGCCCATTGCCTGAATCGTGTTGCCACTTGCGATTTCACGCGATAGCCAATCGCGATAATCATGTCCAAATTATAATGCTCAATCTGTCGTTTTACCGACCTGTTGCCTTCATTTCGAACTAACAAGAAATCCTTGTGAGTTGCTTCTTTCTGCAATTCGCCTTCGTCTAAAATGCTGTTAATGTGCAAACTGATATTTTGTTGCGTAGTATCAAACAGCAGGGCAATTTGTTGTTGCGAAAGCCAAACATCTTGCCCGTCAAAACGGACATTGACATTCGTTATTCCATTGTCGTCCTGATACAGGACAAACTGGCTGTTTGTTGGTTGGATTTTATCGTTAGGCATAATTTATACTGTTTTGGGTAAACATTTATCGCAAAAACTTATTCTAAAGTCAAGATGGAGTTAGCCAGCCTCTTTTCATTTCCTATCCTTGTTGTATAGTATCTCTGTTCGATACCATAAAGCAATTTCTTAAGGTCTTCTTCATCTGAAATAGCGAATTGTTCTGCATTTTCATCGAAACTCAAATCTCCGCAATATTCTCTAATATAACCAAACATATTCTGTTTTTCTTGTGGGGTAAAATGTCGCAGCGTTTCTTTGGCTATTGCAATGCGTTTCCTGTTCATAGTCTTAACACTATCAGCAGAGTATTCATTCGCAAGCTGTATGAAGTCATTTTCCAAAAAAGTTTGGATATCTTCCTGAGTCGCTTCTTTGTGTAATTCTTCAATGCCTTTGAATATCGTTGAAAGTGAATTTAATCGTTTGAAATATAGCTTGTCGTTCTCCTTGTCATAAATAGCATCCGGCGAATCATTAATTATGATTAAACGTTTGTTATTAACAAGAGAGGGGGCTTCGGATACTTCAAAAAACTTTTTCTGCAAGACAAGTGATGAAGACAACTTCTGGAAATAATATATTCCTGTTTGATAAGCAACAAGATAATTAATCTTGATATAGTCCGCTACGGCTATTTGATCATATTCCGTTGAAATAAATCGTTGGGTCAGCAAATCAATACAATAATCCTTTTTAGAAAAAGATGAAATACAAAACCATTCATCCTCTTCTAACTTGTAATTAGAGTCATATTGAATAGGGTTGTTCAAATCCTCTGGCAACTCGAAAATCTGTTGATTAGAAATGACTTTGAAAAAGTCACCTCTTCTCCCTTTGGTTTTTGCTAATAGATGATTCATGATGCAGTCACTTTTGTTTATCGATAAATGTAAAATCGTTTATTCTTTTTAGCTTTGGAAAGGCCAAATGACTTGGTTCTTTTAGCTTTTTCTTTGTTATTAGAAATATTTTAACATTGTTTTCTGTCGTTAAATAGAAAAAGTGGTATCCAAAGATGAGAAATAACGGATTGAAATAGAGTGTTTGGGATAGAAACGTAAATAGAAAAAGTATTGCGAAAACGAATATCAATGTGTCGCAATATGGTACACTGAGTGCGACAAAGAAATATCCTAAATAGCTGGGTAAATAAGCATTATTGGCTTGCTCTATTTCCCGGATGGCTGATTTTTCATTCTCCATTTCTATGCTGTCGTCTGACAACCTATCTGCTAGCAGAAGACTTAAATATGTGAATAACACAGGAACTGCAAAATAAATAATATAAGATACGTAATGAGGCATATCTACCATAAAAGGATGTAGTCCGTTCAACACTATCTGGCTTTTGACCAGATAAACCACTATTATCAATGATGTTGCATTAAATGTTAAAAACAAACGAAATAATAAATTAACCATAATATTTTCTTTTATTCGTTCAACTTTCTGAATATTCGTTTCATCATCAGTTCTTTTACCAAATCTCCAAAGGACTTATCTTCTAGGATTTTTTCGAATATTTCCTGATTCTGATCCATTCGGGAAATAAGTTTATCGATGAACTTGTCGTCGAAAGCAAATTTGAAGGTATCTAATTTATTGACCTTAGCCTGCGTTTGCAACGTTTCATCTTCTAACAATTCTGCTTCTATCTGGTCGAAAAATAACTTGTCTGCCTGTTCGAACTCAGTTCCAAAACGGTCATTCAGAATAGTGATGATTTCCGAAAGCAACGCTTCTTCATCTTTGGCTCTCTTTAGCCCGGCTTCGCTTGTGCCGCTGAGTTCGCCTGTTTCGCCTTTGACTAATTCAATAGCACCTTCTTTTATTTTCTGTAAGCGATAATATTCGAGAGCTACTTCATCGTCTAAATGCAACGATTCGGAGAGTTCTCTTTTAGGCAACCTTATCTGCAATAGTTTTGCATAGGCATAAAATTTCTCAAACTCTATATCTACAAAGGGCATTATTTGAGCGAGAAAAGCATATAGGTTTGTCCACGAACGTAATCCTTTTTTGAATTCATCCTGTTTCTCCTCTTCTACAATACCCCTATATCTATCTATTGCCGGATCAGTAAGCGAATATAAATATTTTTGTTCCTTAGGATTGTTTAGGTTGGTGGTTGGATTAAAATAGATTTGAGCAAACTCGTCAATTTCGCTATCCCAATATACCTGAAATTGGTCAAGCCTTGCTTTCAAATCGTATAAATGGTTGATATCCGTTTCCTCCGTTACGGTAGTGATTTCATAGTATGGCTGAAATGATTTTAA
>JAVBMM010000062.1:0-19290 GCA_031552425.1 Bacteroidales bacterium
CTTATCAACATACATCGTATGTAATAATGGTTGGTCAAAACCAGTTTGGTATTTATCTGCAACGATCAAGATTTTATAATCGTCTTTTTCAAAAACAGCAGGAAGTTCCTTTTCTCCATAACCGGTTAACTCCGGCTCGGCAACACCAGTCGGAAAATTATCGTCTGTGACTTTTCCGGAAAAAGCAACCAAAATTTTAATTTCTTTTTCGTACCCTTTTTCCTTGATATACTTTTCAAATTCTTCAAAATAACGCTTGGCATGTAAGCGTGATCCACATACAAGCATAGCCTTTGCTCGTCCTCCGATTTTTTTTGAAACTATGTCGCGAAAATGCTCCACAATAATTTCTGTTTTTTGAGCTAAATTATGGGGATGTAAAGAAACATATTTACCAATAGCTTTTGCTGCCTTTTTTTTGTGGAACTTCGGATCTTCTTCAATGGCTTTGGTTAGTTTGAAATATAACTCATAGGTTGTATAATTCTGAAGTACATCTAAAATAAAGCCTTCTTCAATGGCTTGTCTCATCGAATAGAGATGGAAAGGGATAGGCTTTCCGTCGGCATCTTTATCACCGAATACTTGCAGTGTTTTATATTTAGGTGTTGCCGTAAAAGCAAAAAATGAAATATTGTCTTGCTTCCCTCGACTTGTAGCTGACCGCTCTATTTCCTCCCTTATAAAATCGTCTCCGGTATAATCATCGGTATCGACTTGTTCCGCTTCTTCAAGTGTTTTGACGGCTAATACTTCTTTCATCTTCTTGGATGCTTCGCCTCCTTGCGAACTGTGCGCCTCATCGATTATTACAGCATATTTTCTGTCCGGCAATTCGGCTACCTTGTCTACAATAAATGGGAATTTTTGCAGGGTGGTAATAATGACATTAGTTCCATAACCCAATGCTGTAGCCAACTGGGCGCTATCTTTATCTATTTTTTTTACGACACCTGCTTTATGCTCAAATTGGTAAATAGTATTTTGTAACTGCTGGTCAAGTACCCTCCGGTCTGTCACTACTATGACAGAGTCAAATATTCGCTCGTCAGTCTGACTGTGCAGGCTTGACAATCGGTAGGCCAACCATGCAATAGAATTGCTTTTTCCAGAACCGGCAGAGTGTTGAATTAAATAATTCTTTCCAACGCCGGCTGTTAATACATTACTGCTGATTTTACGGACAGCGTCCAATTGGTGGTAACGAGGAAATATCAGCTTTTCCTTTTTATATATACGCCCATCCACTTCAAATTCTTCAATCTGCAAATGAACAAAACGCTGAACAACTTCCATCAGGCTGTCTTTTGTGAGAATATTTTCCCACAAATAGGCAGTTCGGTAACCATTGGGATTTTGAGGGTTTCCTTTTCCATTATTATTCCCTTTATTGAAAGGCAGCCAAAAGCTTTTGTGTCCATCTAATTTAGTAGCCATAAATACCTCATCCTGATCGACTGCAAAATGAACCAAGGTACGCTTATTGAATGCGAATAACAACTCACGGTTATCGCGTGTTGCACTATATTGTTTGAGGGCGTTACTCACATTTTGTCCTGTGAACTGATTTTTAAGTTCCAACGTAACAATAGGAATACCATTCAGCGATAGCACAACATCGACCGAATTTTGATTCTTATTACTATAATAAATTTGACGGTAAACTTTCAGACTGTTTTTAGTGAAAAGATCAATAGATTCAGGATTTAACCCGGATGCAGGTTGAAAGAATGCCATTTGAAATCGAACACCGTAATCTACAAAACCATTCCGAAGTACATCTAAACAACCCCGTAAATCTAACTCTTTATGCAACCGTTGAATAACACGGTTGTGAGTGTCTTCTCCGTGAATCGCTACCAGTTTATCCCAGCGTTTGGGTTGTGACTTTTGAAGAAAATCAACAACCTCATATTTAAACATTCCTAATTCAGGGCTATAATCCTGAGCATTCCCGGAAGTGTAACCTCCTTGTTCAATCAACGATTGGACTAAAGCAGTTTCAAACGTATTTTCAGTTGTTATATTCATTGTTCCTCACTGTTTATCTGTTGACTTTCTTGTTGTTCTATAAATTGACGATAAGCAACTTTCTTAAATATCATTCGTAAAACATGCTTGGATTTTTCCGGTAAATTATTTTTCAAAAAACCGGTTTCATCAAAACACTCACAAACAAACTCATAATCGTCTTGATATATTCCCGGTGTAATGCCCGAAATTTTATTGGGTAAATCAGATTCTATGATCTCAAATGTATCAGGATCGAAATATCGAACCAATGGTTTATTTATCTCATTGTATTCTCTGCCCTGAAAACATGGCTTTCCTCTACTTGACTCCCAATATATGCCAAAAAATTCCGTTCTATTTGATTTATATATTTTGGCTATTTGCAAGCTTCCATCAACTTCTCTGATTTCTTTATCCAGCGATATAGAACTCAATACCCGTAAAGGTTCCATGTCCAATTTGGAATCCATTTTATTTTCATCCATCAAAATTTTGTGGAATCTGTCTTTTGCCTCTTTTTCAACATCAATAGCGGCATCGCCAAGAAAAGTATAGAACCGCGTTTTGGTACGATCATTGGTCAGTTCATTAAAAATAAAACCTTCTACTCCTTCGGAATAAAATAGTTCCCATACCCGAAAAGCTCCGTTTGTACCCTTTTGCCAGTCCCATCCCCCAAATAGAAACTGTGCAGCACCTCTTTCTTCATGAATATGCTCTTTTGAGACTTCTGTAATTGTTTTGACTAATTTAGTAAACAATTCAGATAGAAAATCCAGCACCTCTTCCAACGTGGCTGACGGCGATTCCAAATACTTATCCAGATGAATAGAAGAAACCAGATTCAAAACCAACGGATAAGCCCGTATAGTACTACCGGCAAAGCACAACAAGCAATCTTTCCGTGGAAGTTCGAAAAGTTTGATGCCGTGTTTCCATTTTTCTCCTCCTGTCAAGCAACTATCTGTTGCAAATACCAGTTCTTCGGTATCATTAACCTGACGAATATAGGCTGTGCAAAGTGTCATATTTTAATCTATTACTTTTATTTTTCCGGTCACTACTTCGCTGATCAGAGTCGTGCGGTACTCTGTCAATAAGTCAATGAGTTTTTTTGTTCTAATTATTTGTGCATCCATGCGAATGCACTCAGATTCTATGTGATTTACGATAATTTTCTGTTCTTTAATGCTAAATCTAAAAAAGGGGGTATTGTAAAAATCACCGTGATTTAAATCAGGTATAGTCGTTGTTCCTGCTACTAACAATAAATACTCTTTTATTCTACTATTTTTCAAAAAGTAATACAGAAACATTCGATCAACTATTTCCCTATCATAGTCAATTAAAAAGAAATTGTTGTGAAAAACTCCTTTTACATTTATTATTGGCTCTCCTGTTGCTCCAGTTCTTGCCATTAAAATATCATCAGAAGAACAAATCACATTTTTAGAAGGGCTTTCAATATATTCTTTAGGATATTCTGGATTATTTATAGACTTAATCGTAACATATTCAAAAGAGTTTTCAGCTTGAATTGTTAATCTTTTTTCGATTGGAATTTGAAGTCCTTGTCGAACACTACAAATATTTTTCATTCTACTCACTTCCCAATGTTCAGGAATCTCTCCCAACCAGTCAATTCCACTGTCTTTCATTTTTACATTGGGATTGATTCCTTTGGTAACTGCCTGATTGATAATAGCCGTTTTTTCTTCTTCGTAAAACCCTATTAAACGTTTCTTGTCGGCTATCAGTTGATCTATTTCGGCTGTTTTACGATCTAAAAAAGAGGCAATAGCAGTTTGTTCCTGATGATTTGGAAACGGGAATGAAAATTCTACAAAAATATTTTGATAAAGATGTTGTATTGTAGAACCATATGAAGTATATTCATTGAATTGATTAAAAATTTTCGATTTTAATATCCAAAAAAGGAATTCTGTTGTAAAATCTTTATTTGTAGAACGCACTACAAAGATGCCGCTATTTAAACATGCCGGTTTATCCAAATCATGGACAATTGCTAACTTGCCGATGGTACCATCTTTGGTAACTAATAAATCTTCATCTCTCAGTTGAATATATGGGTCTTCATTATATCTTTCCTCATCAATCTGGTAACAATTCTTCCAATCGACGACACTACCATCGAAATCCGATCCAGTTACTAAATACGAATAACCTTCTGTCAAGAATTCATCAGCTTTTAATCCTTTCCAACCGACACGAGCTTTTACATAACATCTATGCTTTATTTTCTTTATATGCCAATGTTCTGGAATCTCCCCAATCCATTCTATACGAGAATCTTTATATGAATCGTATCTTTTCATCGTTGCCATATTTTAAGGGCAATTTTATAAATGTCATCAGCTCTTTGTGAGATTGACTGTTCATACCAGTCGTCAAAATGCAAATAATCGGTTGTTTGCCTTAATGTAGAATATTGTTGCAAAATACTCTTCTTTTTCGCCCAGTTTGCATCCCTCATAGCACTGTTAAGTTTCCCTTTCACCATTGTCAGATTACCTAATGTCAGTAACTTGAAATCCCTATATTCTTCACTAATATCATCTGGCTTGTTATGCCAATGGTTTCTCCATTTTTTCGGCATGATATGCTCTACACTGAATCCATTAATATTTAGCTTAGGATTATCTGTATAATCATGATTTAATTGATACAGTGCGATGCAATAGAGAACCTCTCTGCTATATCTGTTAATAAGATTGTTTATGTGAAAAGCTTTTTTCACTTCCTCATCATCAGGAAATCTGTTTGTGTCTTCAGTAAAGGATAAAAGCTTTTCTTTTATTTTCATAGAATCAATCGTATCCATACATTTTACTTCTCCCAATAAAGAGATAAATAAGTTGTTGTAATTTTTTGTGGTTAATTTGCAAATGGTTCTTCGGGTAATATACGATTCTATCACATTTAAGATGTTGTTTCTCTCTTTTAAATCTTTCACATTCTTGAAAATGTACAAGATCAAAGGGAAAATAGTAGTAATTTCAAATTCTCGGATAACATGGAAAAAACGTTTTTCATGTTCATTGTAATTTATGTCAGACAAATTTTCCCCATCGGGCATATCTTGATATACGAGAGCAAATTCTGAAATCTCTTTAGCAAAAGAGATAAGTTCTGTAGTGTTTTTATCTTTTAGATGATTCTTGAATTCTTTGAACAAAGACTCCATCTTAACATTTGATTCTTTAGTTATGACGAGGTAGCTATATAGAAATAATTCAACTGTTGTTCGTCTTATCCTGCCCGAAGTTCTCTCCCGATTCCAGAATTCAATAGAATCTTCATCTGATTCGAACACCGAATGCCAATATTGATCATAATATTTTGCCACTTCACTTCCTGAAAATAAATAATTTTTAAGTAGTTCTGCTGTCGTTAGCTTTACCCCTAGAGAATTAATGGTGTCAAAAATCTGTTGTACATCATCTTCCTTTGAAAGAGCCATGTGAATAACCGGTAGTTTTTCAAGAAGAATGGTGATATACTGACGTATGTTATGTAAATCAAGTTCATTCTGGATTCTATGTCTAAAATATATATATGCTCCTTTTACTTTGTTTGAGACATCAAGTTTTTTTTCTAATTCATCTAACTTTGACGAAGAAAATTCACTCCATAGGTCTTCATTGTCAGAAGATACTAATATTTGTTGGAAGTACTCCTTATCCACCTTGCTATGTAATATTCTTATATGTTCTTTGCCATAGGAATCAACAAATACTAAGAGTGTTTTTATCCAATTTTTCAAATTGTTATCTGTTGTAACATCATAAAATGCTTTTAACAATAAGCATATGGTTGTTAATCGTTGTTGCCCATCAATTAAATCATACTCCAAAGACCCGACACGCTCAGATTCACGTTGTTTAATAATTATTGTTCCTATAAAATGCTCACTCTGACTGTTCCCATTTTGTATTTCTTGGTACTCCTCTTTTATGTTCTCGAACAATTCCGACCAGTTTTCAGTTTTCCATACATAAGAACGTTGAAAAAATGGAATGACAAACTGATTGTTCCCCATTAGAAAAGATTGAAGTTTTTCTTTATTGGCACTTAACATATTATTCTAATATTATTTGTTCATTATTTATTGTTTTCTCTTCCAAAGCCAAAATATCTGCACGGATATCTGCTAATGGCCGCAACGGTTTGAACTCATAAAAATATTTGGTAAAGTTGATTTCGTAACCTATTTTTGTCTTAGTGGTGTCGATCCATGCTTCAGGCAAATGAGGTTTAACCTCGGCTTCGAAATACTCTTCGATGGTTTGCAGGATCAGTTTCCCGTTAGCATCTTTCTTCAAGAAAGGAATGTTTTCGTAATCGCGCAAAGAAGAATCTGGTTTAGGTTGTTTGTTTTTATCCTTTACTATTTTACCATTTTCCCTCAATGGTTGCTCCACAGTTACCCGCCAATAACCGAAATATTCATTCGGAAGGATTTTACAAAACTCATTTTCTTGAAAATTTCCATAAATCTGTGTAATGAACCCAATACCCTTAGTGTTGCCATTCTCGGCAATCGCTTTGCGCTTGTTACCCAAACTACGATCCATTTTTCGCCAAAAACGATTAAATTCCAACTTGCCTTCTTTTAGCACTTCCTCATCTTTAGCTCCGGTAGCATTAATTAATTGTATTTTTCCCTTCCGTTCCTTGCTTTTATGGTTGGTAACAATCCACACGTACGTGCTGATTCCTGTATTATAAAATAACTGATCTGGCATGGCAACAACAGCCTCCAGCCAATCGTTTTCGATGATCCATTTGCGAATGTTACTTTCTCCACTTTCTGCAGCGCCGGTAAATAATGGTGAACCATTGAAAACGATTCCAATTCGGGTACCACTACTTTTCATTTTAGAAATCATGTGTTGCAGAAAAAGCAATGATCCATCGTTAATTCGAGGTAATCCGGCTCCAAAACGACCGCTCATACCTTTGTTTTCAGCTTCGTTTTTGATGATTTTTTCAGCTTTTTTCCAATCGACACCAAAAGGTGGATTGGATAGCATATAGTCAAACTTTTCATCTTCTAACCCATCAACGGTAAATGTGTTTCCGAATTTGATATTTCCCGGATTCTGCCCTTTAATCAACATATCCGATTTACAAATGGCATAAGATTCAGGATTAATTTCCTGTCCAAATACCTTTAACTCAGCATTGGGATTAAGATCCTTTACATATTGTTCGGCAATAGAGAGCATTCCACCTGTTCCACAAGCCAGGTCGTACATGGTTTTCACGATTCCTTTCTGGGTAAGCATTTCCCGGTCTTCAATAAACAACAGATTTACCATCAATCGGATAATCTCTCTTGGGGTAAAATGTTCCCCTGCGGTCTCGTTAGATTGTTCTGCAAACTTCCGGATCAACTCTTCGAAAACATATCCCATTTCCATAGAGTCCATATCAGACAAATCAATAGCTTGAAAGTCCTTTACCACACGAAACAGAATATCCGTTTTTGGATCATCCATACGATCTATCTGATCATCAAAATTGAAGTATTCGATAATTTCTCGTGCACTGGTAGAAAAACCGTTAATATATTGCCTCAAGTTCGCCCCAATGTTATTTGGGTCAGCTACTAATTTCTGAAAATTAAATTGGCTTCTATTATGGAAATTAAAGCCTGCAATTTTATTAAGTGCAAGATCTTTCGCATTATCTTTCAGTGAATTTATTTTTGGCAAATAATCTAACACCTTTTGCTTGGTGGGTTCAAGTACACAATCCAATCGCCGAAGTACGGTCATCGGCAAAATTACTTTACCGTAATCAGATTGTTTATAATCTCCACGCAACAAATCGGCTACTCGCCAAATTAAATCGGCTTTTTCTCTGAAATTTTTCATGTATATTTATTTGTTTTCTTTTTTATTATCCACAATTAAATCCTTTACACTTACCTGCAATATTTCTGCAATCTGGTTCAGAACTTCCAAACTCGGCTGCTTTCGGTTACATGCGTAAGCATTAACCATTTTAAAACTCTTTCCTAATTGTTCGGCCAGCCATACCTGAGTTAATCCTTTCTCCTGCAACGCTTCCTTAATTCGATTCATTTTCATCGGATTATCATTTTAATTGCCAAAGATAGGAAATTTTAGGGGATACTGGTGTCTATTTTATTTTCTTTTTAGGTTTTGAATATCCTACCTTTTTTCCGTACAAAACAGAATTTCATTAATTAACCAAGAATGGTAAGATCGGTTATATAAATACATCATTGCAATTATTCAAAAGAATGTGCACAAAGTTTTAACCATTGGCGGAATACCCGATTGTTCTTGTGTATACCATTTTCTACCGAGCGATAATGCCCGCGGCATTTTTCTTTACATAGGGTTTTGCGGGTGAGTCGATATTTTATTAAATTGGCTGATGAAATAGCATTCAACAATAAAAAAGCCACAAATGGCAGAAACTCATCACTTGCAGCTTTTTCCTATTATTTTCTCTCTGTTTACGACAAAAATCCGAGTAAGATACCTGCAGCTACGGCAGAGCCTATTACTCCGGAAACATTTGGTCCCATGGCATGCATCAACAAATAATTAGTAGGGTCATACTTCAACCCGACAAGTTGAGAAATCCGTGCAGAATCAGGAACTGCTGATACTCCTGAATTTCCAATCAATGGATTGATTTTGTTATCTTTTTTCAGGAAGATATTAAACAATTTTACAAATAAAATTCCGGCAGCCGTAGCAATTACGAATGAAATAAAGCCCAAAATGAAAATTTTCAATGAACTCCAAGTCAAGAATTCAGTAGCTTGCGTAGAAGCCCCAACGGTTACTCCCAATAATATAGTAATTACATCAATTAACGGTCCTCTTGCCGTTTCTGCAAGACGACGGGTTACACCGGATTCTTTCAGCAGATTACCGAAAAATAACATCCCTAATAACGGGAGACCTGAAGGAACCAAAAAACAAGTCAATAACAAACCGATAATCGGGAAAATGATTTTTTCCGTCTGAGATACTACCCGAGGTGGTTTCATCCGGATTAATTTTTCTTTTTTAGTAGTAAGCATGCGCATCAATGGCGGCTGTATCAAAGGGACTAATGCCATATATGAATAAGCCGATACGGCAATTGCTCCCATCAGATTCGGGGCCAGCTTAGAAGAAAGAAAGATTGCAGTAGGTCCGTCAGCACCCCCAATGATACCGATAGCTCCGGCTTGGTTGGGTTCAAATCCCATATGCAAGGCCAATATATAAGCTCCGAATATACCAAATTGAGCAGCTGCTCCTATCAACATTAGTTTAGGATTTGAAATCAAAGCCGAAAAATCAGTCATCGCCCCAATCCCCAAGAATATTAATGGAGGATACCATCCCTGTGCAACCCCTTGGTATAATATATTCAGTACAGAACCTTCCTCGTACAATCCTATTTGTAATCCGGCATCTTTGAAAGGAATATTACCAATCAAGATACCAAAACCAATAGGAATAAGCAACATTGGTTCAAATTCATATTTAATGGCAAGATAAATGAAAATCAAGCCAACCACAATCATGGCAATATGACCTAACGTAGCATTAGCAAATCCCGTATAGGTAAGGAAAGTCTCTAAGTTATCTGTTAAAAATGACAATAAAATCCCCATAATGTTATCCTATTATGATAAGATCTGCTCCTTCTAATACAGAATCTCCTTTTTTTATTTTGATTTCTTTCACCACTCCATCCCTATCTGAATTAATAGAGTTTTCCATTTTCATAGCTTCCAGGACAATCAGTTTCTGTCCTTTTTTAACAGTATCTCCTTCTTTACAATTAATTTCCAGAATGGTTCCGGGAAGTGGAGAACGTAAAGCTCCGGGAGCTGACGGTCCTTGTACCGGACGAGCTATTGGAGTTACTGCAGCTTGTACAGGGCGTTTTATAGTGACAACTTGTTTCTTGGTAGGTTTATCCAATATTACTTTATAAGGGGTACCATTTACCTCTACTTCAGCAATAGTGTCTTCTATTCTGTTTACAAGTACTTTATAAACATTTCCATTGATGGTATATTTAAAACTTTTCATTTTAATTTATCTTTTAGGTAATTCTCTTAATGTATAAATTTTGGAACTCCAGGGTGAATAATTACGAGCTACATTTTTGATAGTAAGCACCATATTTTCATCGTCATGGTCTCCTTCCGTAACTTCAGTGATTGCCATCGCAATAGCAGCGAAAACTTCACCGGACTCAGAAGCCATGTGTTTTGCCTCTTCTTTGGAATACCCAAAATCTTTCACTGCACGATTTTTACTTGCATTCAAAGCTATATGTCCCACAAATTTGAACATCAAATAAAGCAATATCAATCCTATGAAAACAACTCCCATGGCAGTGATGGTCATATCTATACCATATTTATCGTTCTCCTTAAAATTTTCAATCTTTTCATTAGTATCCAAAATAACATTGTTAGCACTTGGTGTTACTTTAGTATAATATACCCACAATTTGTCTCCTTTAGAATAAAGCGAATTGATACTTAGCTCTTCATCCAAACGCTTTTGGGTCCATCCATCTTCTACCAATCCATAACTTATATCCGCTTTTTGTCCGGCAGGGATAGTCACTGAATCAATTAAAGTAACACCATCCGAATCAAATAAAGCGATCAGGTTAGACTTAACGGAATCCAGTGTGAAATTCAAGTGGAATGTACCATGAGTAGGTTTATTATCCGCCCAAAATAATACATGTTGACGAGGTTTTATTTTTGTCAACACATCTCCTTTGGGGATCATATACATTTTTGGTTTTTTGATATCATTAGTCAGAAAACAAGCACCGATATCCACCGTTGCAGGTGATGCATTGTATATCTCTATCCACGGATTTTTTTTACCGTAATTGTCCATGAAGTTATCTTCATTAATCACCAATACTTCATTAATTCTAAGAGATAATGCATGCTGCGCCGCAACATTCAATGTAAAAGCGATAAGTAATATGACTATTCCTATTTTATATTTCATACAACTCTTATTTTAGTTAAGAGTTAAGAGTTAAAAATTAAGAAACAACGTTCGGCGTAGCCAATTGAGAAATCTATGACCATTTGAACAAGCTCTTAATCTTTCATTCTTAACTTTTAAAGCGGTAAATTATCATGTTTTTTCGCCGGATTTACTTGTTTCTTTGTAGACAATTGCTGTAAAGCACGTATCACGCGAAAACGGGTATTTCTCGGTTCAATCACATCATCAATATATCCATATTTAGCTGCATTGTATGGATTAGCAAATGCTTTGGTGTATTCTGCTTCTTTTTCTGCCAAATAAGCTACCGGATCTGTAGCTTCTTTGGCTTCCTTGGCATAAAGCACTTCTACAGCGCCGGCACCACCCATAACAGCTATTTCAGCTGTTGGCCACGCATAATTCATATCTCCACGAAGTTGTTTACAACTCATTACAATATGAGCTCCTCCATATGATTTCCGTAAAGTAACTGTTATTTTAGGAACTGTAGCTTCTCCATATGCATAAAGTAACTTAGCCCCATGAACAATTACCCCCCCATATTCTTGTCCTGTTCCCGGTAAAAATCCCGGAACATCTACCAATGTAACGATAGGAATATTAAAAGCATCACAAAAACGGACAAAACGGGCAGCTTTACGGGAAGCATTAATATCCAATACTCCGGCCAAACATTTAGGTTGATTGGCTACAATACCAACAGACCGGCCATTCATACGGGAAAAGCCTACAATAATATTTTGTGCATAATCAGCATGAACTTCCAAGAATTCTCCCTCATCAATAATAGCTCCGATTACTTCATACATATCGTATGGCTTGCTTGGACTATCGGGAATTATTTCGTTCAAACGATCTTCCAACCTATCGATCGGATCTTTTGTATCATGGACAGGAGCTTCTTCCAAGTTATTTTGAGGTAAATAACTTAACAATTTTCTAATCAGAGTGATCCCTTCTTCTCCGGTTTCCACAGCAAAATGTGTAACCCCGGAACGGGAAGCATGTACACTTGCCCCTCCTAATTCTTCTTGAGTAACATCTTCTCCGGTAACTGTTTTTACAACTTTAGGGCCGGTAAGGAACATATAACTCATTCCTTTAGCCATAATAGTAAAGTCGGTCAATGCAGGGGAATAAACCGCTCCTCCGGCACAAGGACCGAAAATTCCGGATATTTGTGGAATTACACCTGAAGCAAGTATGTTACGTTGGAAAATTTCAGCATATCCGGCTAAAGCACTAATTCCTTCCTGAATACGGGCACCTCCGGAATCATTAATTCCTACTATAGGAGCACCCATTTTCATTGCCATATCCATCACTTTACAGATTTTTTGCGCCATAGTTTCCGACAAAGAACCTCCGATAACTGTAAAATCTTGTGCAAAAACGTACACCAAACGACCTTCTATAGTACCATAACCGGTCACAACGCCATCTCCGAGGTATTGCTTTTTCTCCATTCCAAAATTTGTACAACGGTGTTGCACAAACATATCAAATTCTTCAAAACTACCTTCATCAAGCAACATGGCAATACGCTCACGAGCAGTATACTTGCCTTGGGCATGTTGTTTTTCGATGGCTTTTTCACCACCCCCCAAACGAGCTTGATTCCGTAATTCGATCAGTTCTTTTACTTTTTCTAATTGATTACTCATTATATTATAGAATTAAGAATTAAGAATTAAGGATTAAGAATGGAAAATCTCAATAAGTAATACATTTGAAATCCGATTCTTAAGTTTTTATTCTTAAATTTTCGTTTTCAATTCCCTATTCTTCAGGATGTTCGCAGAATTCCGTGAGTACACTGCATGTAGATTTCGGATGTAGGAAAGCGATATTCAAACCTTCTGCTCCTTTTCGTGGAGCTTTGTCTATCAATTGGACTCCTTTACTTTCTGCTTCAGCAAGAGCCTCTGCTACATTGGGAACAGAAAATGCAATATGATGAATTCCTTCTCCTCTTTTTTCAATAAACTTAGCAATGGTAGATTCTTCGCTTGTAGGTTCAAGAAGTTCTATTTTGGTTTGCCCTACCATAAAGAAAGCGGTTTTCACTTTTTGGTCTTCCACCACTTCTATATTGTAGCATTTCAGGCCTAAGACCTGTTCATAATAAGGGAGGGATGCTTCTATGCTTTTTACCGCTATCCCAAGGTGTTCAATGTGCGAAATATTCATTTATTTACATTATTAATTAGTATATAAAATTTACGTCACAAGAAAGCAAGGCGACAAAGGTAAACCTTATATGTAAATAAAGAAAATTATTTGCAGATTTTTTTCGACAGATTGTTATTTCTGATTTCCCCAAAGCTTCTTCATATATTCGTCTAAACGAGATTCCGCGAAATTATCCTGAGCTTTCCAAAGTTTTTTGTTTAATATTTCCTTCGGGAGAAATTCTTGTTTGACAAAGTTTCCTTTATAGTCATGAGCATATTTATAATTTTGCCCATAGTTCAAATCTTTCATTAATTTTGTAGGAGCATTTCTCAGGTGTAAAGGAACCGGGAGATTTCCTGTTTCATTAACTAATTGAATCGCTGCATCAATAGCTAAATATGCAGAATTGCTTTTAGGACTGGTTGCCAAATAAATAGTAGTTTGTGCTAATATGATCCTTCCTTCAGGCCATCCTATTTTTTTCAAAGCATCGAAACACGTGTTAGCCATTAACAATGCATTCGGATTGGCCAAACCAATATCTTCCGAAGCTGAAATAACCAAACGACGAGCGATGAACTCAGGGTCTTCTCCTCCAGCCACCATTCTTGCCAACCAATAAATGGCAGCATCGGGATCGCTTCCCCGGATAGATTTAATAAAAGCGGAAATTATATCATAATGTAGTTCTCCTCCTTTATCATATGCCGCAGGATTTTCCTGCAAGCGTTCAATAACTTTTTGATTGGTAATTTCTATTTTATCGCCTTCTTCGGAAGAAACTACCAATTCTATTATATTCAGCAGCTTACGAGCATCTCCACCAGAAAAACGTACCAAAGCATCTGTTTCCTTCCAAGTAATTTTTTTCTTTTTTAATTCGATATCTTCTGTAGTAGCTTTTTCGGTCAATTCGAGTAAATCTTTTTCTTCCAAAGATTTAAGAACATATATTTGACATCGGGATAATAACGGACGAATCACTTCGAACGAAGGATTTTCCGTAGTGGCACCGATCAAGGTTATCACGCCTGTTTCTACGGCGCCTAATAAAGAATCTTGCTGAGATTTGCTGAAACGGTGAATTTCATCAATAAAAAGAATCGGTCTTGAAGCACCGAAAAAAGCATTACTTTTGGCTTTATCTATCACATCCCGTACATCTTTAACTCCAGAATTAACAGCGCTTAAAGTATAAAATGGAACATCTAGTTTTTGAGAAATAATCTGAGCCAAAGTAGTTTTTCCCACTCCAGGAGGTCCCCAAAGAATAAAAGAAGAGACATGCCCGGAATCTATCATTTTCCGAAGAATTGCATGTTCTCCGACCAAATGTTTTTGTCCGATATACTCGTCCAATGTTTTAGGGCGCATTCTTTCCGCTAAAGGTCTGCTCATAACAATCAGGAAAAAATATTAAATTCTTTGGGATATTCCACTACACCTTCCACCTCACTCAAAGAACCGGGAGCCAATTCATTTACCATAAATGCCTCATCAGGACATTCGTATGGACATTTAATTTCAAATTTCGAAGCGCTTGAAAAACCAAAACGCTGATAAAATGCAGGATGTCCCAATACAGCCACTGCGTTATATCCTTGTTTTTTCAATTGTTTCAAACCTTCCTCCACTAATATACTGCCTATTCCTTGTTTTTGAAAATCAGGAAAAACAGCCATTGGAGCGAGCGCAGCAATTTCATGTTCTTTTCGCAAAGGAGAAATAACTTTAGCAGGAGAAAAAAGAATATGTCCTACCACAATATTATTTTTCACTGCCACCAATGACAAATCAGGATTAAAATCGTCTCGTTTCCTTAATTTTTCTATGAGAAATGCTTCATCTAATTGTCCGAATGCTTGTTCGTTGATACGACGAATTGAATCATAATCCTGAGCCGTTTCCTGACGGACAAAAACTTTTCCTTTTCTCTTCGGATTAGCGGGAAACCATCCCTTTTGTACTCTTTTCTCTTGATCGAAAGTTTCTATAATGGTCCAAAAACAGGCGAAACCTGTCAACGCTGCTACCGACTGTATTAAAATATTTTCCAGGTGCAATGAAATTATGATAAATATAATTCCCGCAACAAGGTATATCCACCATGATTTTCTACCCAAATAATACTCAGTTTTTATAACCAAAGGATGAAATATTCCTATAATGACAAAAGACAATAAACCTATCAAAATACCATGCCAGTACATAACTCCAAATTTATTTTTTGCACGTAATTTTACGTGAACATCTTTCGCAAAGATACATAAAACCATTCTATTTTCAGGATTTTTTATTACATTTGCATAATTCTTTACATTTTACACTAAATTATAACATATGACCATATTAATGGCGGTCTCAATAGAGTCTTTCTTATTTTTTTTAGCTATATTATTCTTTGTAAGCCTGTTAGCATCTAAAGCCGGTAGTCGTTTAGGAATTCCCGTTTTACTGCTTTTTCTTTCTGTAGGAATGCTTTTCGGCATAGATGGTTTCGGCATTGAATTCAGTAATTACAAAATAGCACAATCTGTCGGTACCATTGCATTATGCATCATCCTTTTTTCCGGTGGGATGGATACAAAATTCCATGAAATCAAGCCTGTCGCAAAACAAGGGGCTATTCTTGCCACAATAGGAGTTTTACTAACAGCTTTATTCACAGGACTTTTTATTTATTATGCCGTTAATACTTTTGTACCTTATATCCAATTGTCTTTACCGGAATCACTACTGTTAGCTTCTATCATGTCTTCCACCGATTCAGCTTCTGTTTTTTCCATATTGAGAGGAAAAGGAATGGCTTTGAAACATCGTTTGCGTCCGATGCTGGAATTAGAAAGTGGAAGTAACGACCCTATGGCCTATATGTTGACGATTATCTTAATCGATATTATCAAACAAGAGCAAACAGGAGAAACAGTTTTATTATGGAAAGCTGTTGTTGATTTCTTTCTGCAACTTACAGTTGGGGGCTTACTAGGATATATCTTAGGAAAAGGCTCTGTCAAATTGATTAATTCTATTCGTTTAGGAAATGACTCTCTCTATCCTATTTTATTATTTTCTTGCGGGATCTTTACTTTTGCTGCTACATATTTTCTAAAGGGGAATGGATTTTTAGCAATATATATTTCCGGATTAATCATAGGTAATGCCAAATTTATCCATAAAAGGTCTTCACTTAAGATTTTCGACGGTCTTAGGTGGTTCAGCCAAATCATCATGTTCCTCACATTGGGATTATTAGTTAACCCCGGAGAATTAGGATCCGTTTTCTCCGGAAGTATTTTAATTGCTGCTTTTATCATCATATTGGGAAGGCCACTCAGTGTATTTGCATCTTTACTACCTTTTCCAAAAATGCCTTTCAAAGATAAACTATTTGTATCTTGGGTAGGACTAAGAGGAGCTGTCCCTATCATATTTGCCATATATCCTTTAGCTGCAGGAATAGATAATGCCCGAATGATTTTCAACATTGTATTCTTTATTACATTAATTTCCTTATTAGTACAAGGAACCACCATCGCTCAAATGGCCAAATGGTTGGGACTAACCAGAAATCCTAAAGGAGAAGACGAATTACTAGATTTTGATGTGGAATTTTCAGAAGAAATCAAATCTACCATGACTGAAATATCCATATCTCAACATATTCTTTCCACTCACGGAAATAAATTAATGAACTTGCCTTTACCTGAAAAAACATTGGCCGTTATGGTAAAAAGAGGAAATTCTTATTTTGTTCCTAAAGGACAAACCGAACTGCAAAAAGGAGACAAATTATTAGTGATTACAGACGATGAAAAAGCACTGGTAGAAACTTACGAAAATTTAGGAATAAAAAGCTATACCCTTCGGAGAAACTAAAAAAAGCCCGCAAACAAACAGACTATGAAGAGGTAAATCTGCTTTTGCGGGCATTGAGGTTGAAATTGCATTAATTGTTCCAGGGATATATATTTTATTAGAAAAATATAATCTCAATCAATCACGGTTATCTTATATGAAAATATCAGACCAAAAAAATCAACTAATTAACAAAAACAAGATAACTCGTTAATTAACAAAAAAATAGAATAGATTAAACCTTTTTTCTAAATGTGGAAAATTCCACAACTATGTAGAAACATTGAACAAAACATTTTTTCTAATCTGAATTTATCTACTTTTGCCATACTAAAAAATAATTATGACAACAGATCTGTTAAGAAAATTTTATTTGACCAAGAAGGAAGAAAATGAATCTCTTCTAAAAAATATTCAACAAAACATCCGATTCATCAGTATTTTACGTTTAAGTGTGGTTATTTTTGCTATTGTTTTCATTTACCTGTTCCACACTAAAGGTTCTTTAGTTATTACAAGTATTATATCTGCATCTATTTTTCTTATGCTTGTTTTGATAAAAAAGCATGGTAAATTATTTTATGCAAAAGATTATTATCTGGAATCTATCCGTTCATACCAAAATGAGTTACATGCGATTGATTATGATTTTTCCGTTTTTGATGACGGAAAAGAAAGAATGAACAAAATGCATCCTTTTAGTTTCGATATAGATTTATTCGGAGAAAAATCATTATTCCAATCCTTAAACAGGACAGTTACCCCTTATGGGAAAAACATCTTGGCTGACTGGTTCGAGTATCCCTTGAAAGAAAAAAAAGAAATAACCGACAGACAAGAAGTCATCAAAGAGTTACAAAAAAAAAATGATTTAAGGCAGAAATTTCGTGTTACAGGACTTTTATTCTCCGGAAAAGAAACAGACATCTCTGACTTGAGAAAATTTGTTGATGAAAAATCTCTTCTTCTACCTTTTAAAAGATACTTCAAATTATTGGCATTGTTATATCCTTGCTTTTGGATATTACTTATTACATTAGTTATTTTAAAGATATGGTCTATTTCTGTTTTGGGAATAGCTATCATTGTACTCTACGGGCTAAGTGAATCCCAAGCAAAAAAAATCAACATCATTCAACGATCATTAGACAAAAAAGTAAAAATATTATCCACCTACTCGGATTTGATTAAAATTATTGAAGAAGATAATGCCTCTTCAGAAGAATTAGCCAAGCTCAAAAAGAACCTCACTAAAAAAGGGAAAAATATTTCTATTTTGATCAAAGATTTATCAAGCTATCTCAGTAATTTAGACCAACGTTCCGGAGGTCTGGGAAGATTTATTCTGAATACTTTACTATTGTGGGACATTCGTTATGCATTAAAAATAGAGGAATGGAAAGAAACAAATGGAAAAGATTTAAACCATTGGATGAAAACATTAGGAACATACGACGCTTTTTGTTCTTTAGGTACTTTTGCTTTCAATCACAGCGAATATGTCTATCCTACTCCTATCGATTCTTATTTTTCTTTTCAGGCTGAAGCTTTAGGACATCCATTGATGCATAGGGATATTTGTGTAAAAAATGATATCCATATAGATCAACATCCTTTCTTTATGATTATCACCGGCGCTAATATGGCTGGAAAAAGCACTTACCTGAGAACTGTGGCTGTAAATTACTTATTAGCCTCTATCGGAGCTCCTGTATGTGCAAATAAATTCCTCTTTTCTCCGGCACAGTTAGTTACAGGAATCCGTACATCTGATTCATTGACCGACAATGAATCTTACTTTTTTGCCGAATTGAAACGTTTAAAAATGATCATTGACCGTTTGAAAAACGGAGAAAAACTTTTCATTATTTTGGATGAGATACTGAAAGGTACTAATTCAGTTGATAAACAAAAAGGTTCCATTGCCTTGATGAAACAACTTGTCAATATGGATACTTGTGGTATCATTGCCACACACGACTTGGCATTAGGAAACCTAAGCGAAATCTTTCCGGAAAACATTAAAAATTATCGATTTGAAGCAGATATTCATGAAGACAAGCTCACATTTTCATATACCTTACAGCGAGGGATTGCAAAAAACATGAACGCTTGCTTCTTAATGAAAAAAATGGGAATTACTATCGAATAAACTAACTAATAGTCAAAACTTCCATTGGTTACTTGTTTTTGATCCTGA
>JAVBMM010000028.1:0-9609 GCA_031552425.1 Bacteroidales bacterium
ATATTTTTTTATTAAAGAACCATCGGAATAAAAAAGCACATCTCCTTTTATTCCGGTAGGATGTGTAGCTAAACTTATTTTCGAATTGGAAAAAGTCAAACCTCCTAAATGGAATAAGTATATTGATTCATTAACATAACATTCATATCCTTTTTTATTAGCTAATGTTGAAAGGGCAACATCTTCCGGGCAAAAGAAATATGTTTCATTAAAAAATCCTAATTCCCTGAATATATCTGTTTTAATCATAAAAGCAGCTCCTGAGATATTAAATGTTCTGAAAATTCCTTTTTGATTAGTATAAGGCGATTTTATTTTTGTTTCATTCCATAATCTTAAAGTTCTCAAAATATATTTTCCAATGGTTATTTTAGGTCTTCCACACCATTGAGTACTTCCATCTTCATAAAGTATTTTTGGACTCATGATTACTGCCTTTGGTGTTTTTTCCATGGATTCTACCAAAGAATCAATCACAGGTGTATCAAATTTTGTATCATCATTAAGTATAAAACAATATTTCCCCTGTGCCTGATGTGACGCTAAATTATTATTTTCTGAGAATCCTCTGATTTCATCACTTTCAATAATTTTTAGAAATGGATATTTTTCTCTAATAATTAGTGAATTCTCTTTAGAAAATAAGTATGCAACCACAATAATTTCATAACTTACTTTCTGAGTTTGTAATGTTATGCTATCAATGCATGGAATTAAGTTACTTAAATTATTCATGCATACTATTATAATTGAGACATCAGGGATTATTTTATTGTTCATATTCAGAGACAAATTCCTTTTCGTATATAATACTCATTCGATTCATAATCAGCATCATTGTCATAAAAAATGAAATTTCACATCCGGGTGTAGAGGTGACAGTAGTCAAAACCAGCCAAGCAATAGCCGAAGACCAAATAAAATATTTTGCAGTTCCTATCCCCAATTTAAAAATTGAGAATATTAAGGCAATGTAAGATAAACATCCAATAATACCTCTTTCAATAAGTAATGAAATCCAAACACTTTCTGCACCTAAGATATCTGAATCATTCTCAAAATAAATATCAAGAGATTTAACTCCCATACCATAAACCATTGAAGGTGCCGCAATGTCAAAAGTTGCATCGAATTGGTCCATACGCATATCCAAATCACTCCCCCTCACCTCTGTTTGAGAGGAGTATATACTAGTGATATTTTGCAAGTATGGACTAATATAGTCATAAGAAAGGATGAGAACTACACATGCCATAAAGATTAATCCATATGTACTCTTGTTTTTTAAATTGAAAATTGGAATTACGGCAATCAAAAAATAAAGAATAGGGGACCTAGAGTTTGTGAAAAATAAGCAAGATAGACAAATAAAAATAGTTATAATTTTTAATCCTAAGGAACAATCATATAATTTTTTGAATCTTGAGATAACAAATAAAAAGCAAGTTAAAAATATTGCGATATAAACACCAAAGCCAATAGCATGCACTATTGCGGATTTGACTCTTCCCATTCCCAGACGATTGCTATCTCCATAGTCCCAATCTAAAACTTTATCTGACGGATTTAGAGATACTTCATAGTCCATTAGTGGATTTTTCCCTGTAAACTTTTCATAAAAACCGTATAGACCTAGTATAAGAAACACCCAAATAAATCCTTTAATTAAGGATTTTACATCTCTTTCGTCTTCTTCACATAAAACTCGCCAAAATAAATATACAAAAATATAATTATTGATAATTTCCTGAAGAGCTCTGGTAATAGCACTTTCAAATCCAACAGAAGAAAAAATAGTTGATATGGCCATTGAAATAAAAACACAAATGAATCCTATTTTTAATGGGAATTTTTCATGATTTTGTCTTTTCTTTTTTTCGATCAAGAAATAATAAATAATGAAACAAGTATTTAATACCAATTCAAGTGTTAATATAGGGACTCCGGGTAAATTAGTTAGGTTGATATTTTGATTTAAAAAAACCTTCATAAATACATATAACAAAAAGGCCTTTTTAAAATCAAAAAGCATATATAGAAGTAAAGGTAGATATATAAAGAAAAAAATATTCATTTATTTTTATTTAGCAGTTCCGAATTACTTGATTCCAACAATGTTTTTTACTCTCATATATTATCGGATAATTTTTCGAAAAATGATGGCCATGGTAATCATGTGTAACACATAGTTAATAAAATATGCTTGTGTAATTCCAACAATTCCGTTTAGCTTTATGAAAACAAACGAAAGTAGAGTAAATAAAGCTGAAAATAAAACTTCTGTAGATATAAATGTAATTGTCATTGATTTAGCCACCATTAAAAAGGCTAATAACCAACTGGCAATTTTAAAAAGATCTCCCAATAATTGCCAAATGAATAAATTCTCCATTGGATAAAAATCTGGTGTAAAAAGAAAATTGACAAGATATGATCTTAAAATGTATATAATAAAAAAACCAACACAAAGAGTGGGTATAATCACTTTATATGCGGTAAAAATTTCTTTTCGCAATTCACTCCGTTCTTTTATTTCGGATAGTCGTGGGAGATAATAAACGACAAATGATGATGTTATTACCATCAAATACATAGCCGATATTCTATTCATCGCTTCCCACCATCCAGCTTCAGTAGATGAAATATTAGAAATTACATATCCTCTTATGATCAAGTGTGAAATAGGAAGTGTGGCTATTGATACAAGTGCCATTAAAGAGTAGTGTAGATATTGTTTAGAAATCAAAGGAGCAAATTTCATTTTGAAATATTCCGGTTTCATCCAATATAATTTCCGAACCATCCACAAAGTAGCTAAAACCGTAACACTTTGATAAGTTACAGCACTTATGAGAGCTCCCTTTAACCCCCAAAGATATACAAAACACAATGTAAAAACTAATCCAATAATCGAGTTTGCAATATTTACTTTTACAAATTTCTTGAATTCTTTAAAACCATTAAGAATATTTAAAATCAGATTATTTAATGCATAAAGAACTATAGTAAATCCAAAGTAAATAAATACATATCCAAAATCTTCTGAATGCATGATTATTTTGCTCAAGAAATTATTGAGAATAATCATAAGTAAGCCGGAAATAATTGAACAAAAGAGCGTAATTTTAAAAGCGGTTGAAATATAGTTTTTTAATTTCTCTTCTGATTGTTTTTCTTCTGCAATATATTTAGTTACACCACTATTTATTCCTCCTGAAGCAAGATTCAAAATGATTGTATAAAAATTGTTTAACTGACCTAACAGTGCGATTCCAGATGGTCCTATTATTACAGCTATTACTTTTACAGTGATTAAGCCGGTTAACATTTTTACAAATGTAGAAAGTGCTGTAAGTGAAAATACCTTTACAATATCTGTATTTAAAATTACTTTCAAAAAGGAAGATAGTTTGTCAAACATTATTAAATATAATTATTTAAAACAACAACTATTTTCTCAATTTCATTTTTACTCGTTGCAATTATGAATTGTTGACGATTTTTGCACATGTGTCCTTCATTCAATATATCCTTTTTATCTCAAAAGGAATATGAGTGACACATTATTTTTTCTTTGTATTATTCCCATATCCATAACCATATCCTCCATTTTTATTATTTAGATCAATATCATTTGCAACTACATACATGTTTTTTAATTTTCCGCCTTTCTTGACTGAATTTAAATATTTTATTGCATCTTTATGAGCATATCCAATTCTTACTACATATAAATTAACATCGGAAAATCTATCTAACAAAAATGTATCAGAGACTAAACCTACGGGAGCCGTATCAACAATAATAAAATCATATTGATGACGAAGTTCAACAAATAAGTCATCCAAGCGTGTATTCATCAGCAATTCATTAGGATTAGGAGGAATAGCACCCGCTTGTATGATATCTAAATGAGAATTTATTTTTGAATGCTGAATAATATCTGATATTTTCATAGTAGGATCTATGAGAAAATTTGTTATACCCTTACTATTTGGAATTTCCAGATAATCAGTCAAACGAGGGCTACGGATATCCAGGCCGACAACAATAACCTTTTTCCCAATCAAAGCTAAACTTAATGCTAGGTTGATACTAATATACGTCTTTCCTTCTCCAGCAACAGTTGATGTTATCATTACAACTTGTTTTGAAGGATCTGTCAAGGTAAAAGTTAAATTTGTTCGTAACAGGCGGAAAAGCTCTGCTGAAGGCTTTGTTTCATGGGGCTTAACCACAATTTTCTCATCAGCTTCACTCTTACAGATTTCTCCAATTATGTCAACCTGAGATAAGTTCTCAAGTTCTTCTTTGGACTCGACTTCTGTTTTCAGTAAATTCTTTAAGTAAAAGCAGACAAGAGGAAAAATAAGGCCCAAAGTTAAAGCGATAAATGCAATAATACTTTTTTTAGGAGACTTTGGAAACAAACCAGGCATCGGTTCATCTATAATTTTAGCTTTAGGTGTAGCGGATGCTAAGTTCAGTTCAGTTTCTTCACTTTTTTGTAAAAGAAATGAATATAAAGAAGATTTTATCCCTTGTTGACGTACTATTTCTATAAATTCCCTTTCTTGACGAGGAATATTTTGAATTTTTCCTCCTGCGAGAACGTCTTGTTTCTGTAAATCTTTTAGTAGGATTTGTTTGCTTTGGGTTAAATTATTTATGCTGGCCAATATATTCTGACGCATAATAGATAATTGTGCATTGGTTAAATTCAATGCAGGGTTAGATTCTGTGGAAGAATTCTCCAAATTAATTTTTTCAGATAACAATTGATTATATTTTGAAATAATTTCAACCAATCCTTTATCTTCTATGCCAATGGTTGGGATCAGATTATTTTTATTTTTTTCATCGCGGATATATTCTTTAATGTATCCGGTCATGTTAAGTTGTGTTTGTACTTCGATTGAACGTGCTTCATATCCACTCATTTGACTTAAATAAAGTCGAGCTTCAGTAGATAAATCCACCAATTGATTATCATGTTTATACTTTTCAACTTGTTTTTCTATGTCTTTGATTTCTTCTTCAATCAATTTTAATCGTTCTTTTACAAATTTAGCAGTTAATGAAGCAATTAAGTTTTTATCTTCAATGGCGTCTTCATTAAAAGAAACGATAATTTTATTGATTAAATCTTGTGACCATTTGATGTTATCTGTTTTTGTCGATATTGTAACTATAGTTGTTTTTTTACTGTAAGCACTGGAAAATATTATCTTTTTTAATTTTATTGCCATCACATTAGGATTTTGGATGGAAACATCAATTGTTTTAGGCTTTTTCTCTACTACCAGAGGATTCTTTTCTATGTAAACATCTATTCCGGGAGTTTTGAGTGTAGCAGGAAAATTGTTAATTGTTGATTTGAATTTTGTTTTATGATATTTACCCTTCACTTTATAACTTCCATCTTTTTGAGGAATCATTTTGAAAGATAAACTTTTCATAGTATCGGCTTGTACAGAATCTGTTTTTATAAAAAAAGGAAGCTCCGGATATGGATTTACTTTTCTTAATCCTTTCCTAACATTCATGGAAACATTCATGTTTAGATCCAGGATGCTTTTCTTTAATAATTTTCTAGTGTTAAATACAACTACTTCATTATCAATGTTTTTACTTCCCATCATGGAGCCTAAATCACTCAAATTTGCAACCATTGATACCGATGGAACATTATTTTTTTTATCATCTACTTGTAATAAAACTAAAGCATCTACTTCGTATACTGGATTTTTTATTAAGAAGTATAAAGTACCAATTACAGAAAAAAGGAAAATGCTTAAAGCGAACCATTTCCAGTTTCTAGTAAAAATTTTGATTAAAAATGTAATGTCGAAAAAATTATCGATGCTATTTGAACTGTTTTTGTAATTTTTGCTCTCCATGGTCGAACTCGTATATTTGGATGCTTTGATGTTAATTTAATAAATTAATAACTCTATAAAGAAGAATTTATTGTGTTTTTAATGAAAAAAAGCACATTGATATTTTTTCAATGTGCTTTTATAATTTGTGTAACGGCTTGTTGTGAATTTTTAAACGCACAATACATCCGTTATTTATCAATACAGATTAATCAATATTCAGAGTGACTCGTTTGAATTCTACCACGGTCAATTCTTTGTTATGTCCTTTCAAGTATTGTTCAACAGTCATTTTTGAATCTTTTACAAATGCTTGAGAAAGCAAAGTATTTTCTTGGAAGAATTTATTTAATGCTCCTTCCGCAATTTTATCTAAAATAGCTTCAGGTTTACCTGCTTCAATTGCTTTTTCTTTAGCAATTTTTAATTCTTTTGCTGCAATTTCTGTAGGAACATTTTCTTTACTGATGGCAATAGGATTCATCGCTGCAACTTGCATTGCCACATCTTTAGCAATTTGAGCATCAATTCCCGGAAGGCTATAACCAACAATGGTAGCTAGTTTATTACCAGGATGTACATATGCCACTGTTGTAGGAGCTTTAACGAATTCATATGCTCCTAATTCCATTTTTTCTCCGGTTACTCCAATGCGGTCGGTAATTAAATTGGCAATGGTACTTCCATTGATGGTAAGGGCATTCAATTCATCAATATTAGCCGGTTTATTTTGTAGAGCTGCATCTAAAATAGATTTAGTAAGAGCTACAAAGTCTGCATTTTTAGCAACGAAGTCAGTTTCGCATTTTAAAGCTACGATTGCAGCAAAATCTCCATTTGTCGCAGCTAAGCAACATCCTTCAGAAGCCTCACGGTCTTCACGTTTTGCAGCAACAGCTTGTCCTTTTTTGCGGATAATTTCGATTGCTTTGTCATAATCTCCATTTGCTTCGGTGAGGGCATTTTTGCAATCCATCATCCCGGCACCGGTCATTTTACGCAAGTGCGTAATATCTGCCATTGTAACAGCCATAATTTTTCTATGTGTTAATTATCCAATGTGCCAATACACCAATAATAAAAATAATTATTGGTGTATTGGCATATTATTTCATTGGCATATTGATTAATTATTCTTCTTCTTTAACAACCTTACTAAGCACATTTGCATTCAAAGCTTCTTCATCTTCTTTTGCGATGATTTCTTTCTTTGCAGCTTTAGCTTTTCTCTCTCTTCTGGGAGATGGAGAGTCTTCCTCAGAATCAGCAGCAGCATTGGAATCTGCTTTCTCAATTTTACGTTCTTCCAAACCTTCTTGAATAGCGGCACAAATGGCGTTCAAAATAACTTCTACTGATTTTGTAGCATCATCGTTTGCCGGAATCACAAAGTCAATATCATTTGGGCTGGAATTAGTATCCACCATAGCAAATACAGGAATTCCTAATTTGTTAGCTTCTGCAACAGCGATATGTTCTTTCATTACATCGATAACGAATAATGCAGAAGGCAAA
The DNA here is from genome assembly GCA_031552425.1 of Bacteroidales bacterium. Lineage (GTDB taxonomy): Bacteria > Bacteroidota > Bacteroidia > Bacteroidales > Azobacteroidaceae > JAISFI01. The sequence goes on from JAVBMM010000028.1 coordinate 7,395, forward strand.
CGATTCAGATCTGCAATAGAACCAAGGTTTTTCTCCAATTTAGCACGTTGACGTGTAATTTGTAATTTTTCTCTTTTGGAAAGATTGTCGAAAGTTCCGTCTTTGGTCATTTTATCGATGGTAGTCATCTTCTTAACCGCTTTACGGATTGTTGGAAAGTTGGTGAGCATTCCGCCCGGCCAACGTTCTATAACGTATGGCATGCCTACTGATGTAGCTTTGTCAGCTACCACTTGTTTAGCTTGTTTTTTTGTTGCTACGAACAACACTTTTCTACCTGATTTTACAACCTGTTTCAGTGCTGCGGCAGCTTCATCTACTTTTGCAACTGTTTTGTGTAAGTCAATGATATGAATACCATTGCGTTCCATGAAAATGTAAGGAGCCATTGATGGATTCCATTTCCTTTTTAAGTGTCCGAAGTGTACGCCGGCTTCTAATAATTGATCAAAATTTACTCTTGACATTGTTTAATTTTTTAATTTCGTTTACTTTCTTTTATTGTTTACATCAATCATCAGGCAGCTGTTCGACAATCAACTTGCAGAACAAGTCCTAATAATTTAGATACTAAACGTTTTTAGTTAAAAGTTGAGAATTGAAAGTGAATGATATAATTTCCCATTTTCCATTTCCCATTTTCAACTGGATTAGCGTTTAGAGAATTGGAATCTCTTTCTTGCTTTTGGTTGTCCCGGTTTTTTCCTTTCAACAGAACGTGGATCACGAGTCATAAATCCTTCTGCCCTTAGAGATGATTTGTCTTCCGGATTGATTTTTACCAATGCCCGGGCAATTCCTAAACGAGCAGCTTCAGATTGTCCTTTGAAACCACCGCCACACAAATTAATTTTGATATCATATTTTTCTGTGATACCCAATTTGTTAAGTGGTTGTTTTACAACATACTGAAGAATAGAAGAAGGAAAATATGTTTCAAGTTCACGTTTGTTAATAGTGATTTTTCCGGTTCCTTCGCTGACGTATACGCGAGCTACAGCAGCTTTACGTCTTCCTAATGCATTAACTACTTCCATTGTTATTATTTAAGAGCGTTAATATCTATTAATTTTGGTTGTTGTGCTTCATGTTTGTGTTCGGTACCGTCATAAACATAAAGGTTTCCAAGTAATTTCGCACCTAGTCGATTTTTTGGAAGCATTCCTTTTACTACTTTGTTGAACAAACGGTCTGAACCTTTTTTCATCAATGTAGCAGGCGTATTTTCTCTTTGTCCTCCGGGATAACCGGTATGGCTAAGATAAATACGGTCGTTCCATTTATTACCTGTCAAAACTACCTTATCGGCATTAATGATAATTACATTATCTCCACAATCTACGTGAGGAGTAAAACTGGGCTTGTATTTCCCTCTCAAAAGCTTCGCAACTTTTGAAGCAAAACGTCCCAAATGTTGTCCGGTTGCATCTACAACAACCCATTCTTTGTTAACAGTTGCTTTGTTAGCAGAAATGGTCTTATAACTTAAAGTATCCACTGCTTAATAATTTTTTAGTTAATAAAATTCTTCTTTTGATTTTTTGATCTTATTCTTTCGGACACTTCTTGGAAGTAAAATCTTAAAAATCAATCAATTACACAATTTTGGATAATATTCGGATTGCAAAGATAAAGTTTTTGTTTGGATTATGCAAAATAAAAATACTCGAAAGGAGGGAAAAAAATATTATTTTCCTCATACAAATTTAATTTGACTTATCTTATTTTTGACTTCAACTCTTCTATTTCTTTTTGTTGTTGAATAACATAAAGTGTCAATTCTTCAATTTTTTGTAACAACTTGGCTTGCATTTCACTTACATTAACTCCCTCCTTTGCTATTTCTTGCGCAGATGGAATATCCGGTAAATGCTTATGCTCTTCAATATAATTCGAAATATTTTCAAGTGATGGTAGTTCAAAATTCTTGGAAAAAACATAGTCCGGCCAATTGATGTTTTCAATCTTGATTTCTTTAGCCCGAATGGTACCGTTAACTTCAAGTTTTTGTGTTGGTGTAGTAGTCCCTATCCCTACATTACCAGCCTTTATTGTCAAATATGTTACACTTCCGTCTCCCCATGATTGTATGTCCTGACTGGGATTCCTATCCCACCATGTACGGGTATTGATTCCGGGGGTTTCAAATACATTATCAATAGAAATACCATCATGCAACCTCATTGAATACCAATTACCTCCATCTTCCCCTCTA
>JAVBMM010000089.1:0-25681 GCA_031552425.1 Bacteroidales bacterium
TGCTAATTGTGGAGGTTGTGGTTATCCAGGCTGTAGTGGTTTTGCTACTGCATGCGTAAAGTCAGATTCATTGGAAGGACTTTTTTGTCCGGTTGGAGGGAATGAAACAATGACTGTAGTTGCAAGAATCTTAGGAAAAACGATTGCTTCAGCAGCTCCTATGATTGCTGTACTTCGATGCAATGGAACTTGTGAAAACCGACCGAGAACGAATCAATATGATGGAGCTTCCACCTGTGCAATTGCTTCGGCTTTGTATGGAGGAGATACAGATTGTTCTTACGGATGTCTGGGAATGGGAGATTGTGTAGTAGTATGCGATTTTGATGCTATTCATATCAATCCGGAAACTTTATTGCCTGAAGTGGATGAAGATAAATGTACAAGCTGTGGAGCTTGTGTAAAAGCATGTCCTAAATTTTTGATTCAGTTGCGGAAAAAAGGACCTAAATCAAGAAGAATTTATGTTTCTTGTATGAATAAAGATAAAGGAGGTCCGGCAAAAAAAGCATGTAATGTGGCTTGTATTGGTTGTTCAAAATGTCAAAAAGCATGTCCTTTTGAAGCTATTACTATTGAAAATAATTTGGCATATATTGATGATGATAAATGCCGTTTATGTCGTAAATGTGTTCCTGAGTGTCCTACTTCTGCAATTATTGAATTGAATTTTCCTCCCCAAAAAGAAAATTCAGTAAAAACAAAAGAGATTGAGGTTTCTTAATTTTGATTTTTAGTAATTATTGATAAATAATATGTTAAAGACATTTCGTATAGGAGGTATCCATCCGGAGGAAAATAAATTATCTGCAGGTAAAGAAATAGTAATATTAACATTGCCTAAGCAAGTGATTATTCCTCTTTCTCAACATATTGGAACTCCTGCTAAAGCTTTGGTAAACCGGGGAGATGAAGTAAAAGTAGGAACTATTATTGCAGAATCAGCAGGATTCGTTTCTGCTAATATTCATTCTTCTGTTTCTGGAAAAGTCAATAAAATAGATGATGTCATTGATGCAAGTGGTTATAAAAAACCAGCAGTTATTATTGATGTAATTGATGATATTTGGGAAGAAGGAATTGACCGAAGTGAAACTTTACAGAAAAAGTGTACTCTTTCTTCTAAAGAAATTATTGAAAAAATCAAAGATGCCGGTATTGTTGGCATGGGTGGGGCAACATTTCCAACTCATGTAAAATTGTCTCCACCTCCCGGAAATAGAGCAGAAGTTTTGATAATTAATGCTGTGGAATGTGAACCATACCTTACTTCAGATCATATGTTGATGTTGGAAAAGGGAGAAGAAATTATGGTAGGTGTTCGTATCCTTATGAAAGCATGTAATGTGGATAAGGCATATATTGGCATAGAAAATAACAAAAAAGATGCTATTGATCATTTGACTATTATTGCTTCCCAATATTCCGGAATCACTGTGGTTCCATTGAAAACACAATATCCTCAGGGAGGAGAAAAACAATTGATTGATGCAATACTCAAGAGGCAAGTTGCAAGTGGAGCTTTACCTGTTTCTGTGGGAGCTGTTGTACAAAATGTAGGAACTGCATTTGCTGTTTATGAAGCGGTTCAAAAAAATAAACCATTGATTGATAGGGTTGTGACTATAACCGGGAAAAACCTGAAAAATCCTTGTAATGTAAAAGTAAGAATAGGTACGCCTATTGCTCAATTGATTGATTTTGCAGGAGGTATACCGGAAGATACGGAAAAAATTATAGGCGGTGGTCCTATGATGGGAAAAGCATTAGTGAATACGGAAGTACCTATTACAAAAGGTAGTTCAGGGATATTATTGATACCATCTTTAGAAGCAAAAAGGAAAGAAATGCGTAATTGTATTCGCTGCGCTAAATGTGTGTCTGTATGTCCTATGGGATTAACTCCTAATTTTTTGATGACTTTTACAGAGTTTATGGATTGGGAAAAGTCCGAGAATAATAGAATTGTAGATTGTATAGAATGTGGTTCATGTAGTTATGTATGTCCTGCAAGTCGTCCCCTACTCGATTATGTCAGAATAAGTAAAGGCAAAGTAATGACTATTGTTAGAAACAGAAAATCCTGATAAAATATGGCAAATAAATTGATTATATCTCCCTCCCCACACATTCATAGTGGAGATAGTGTGGAAAAAAACATGTACGGAGTGATCATTGCATTGATTCCTGCATTTATTGTTTCTCTGGTATATTTTGGATTAGGAGCGCTGATTGTGACATGTATTTCTGTTGTATCATGTGTACTTTTTGAATATGTTATCCAACGAATACTTAAAAGTAAAATAACAATTTGTGATGGTTCTGCAGCTCTTACAGGATTATTGTTAGCATTTAATTTACCATCTAATCTACCTTTTTGGATTGTTATTATAGGGGCTTTGGTTGCCATTGGTATAGGAAAAATGTCTTTTGGAGGCTTAGGAAATAATATTTTTAATCCTGCTTTAGTAGGACGTGTATTTCTATTGATTTCTTTTCCTGCACAAATGACCGTTTGGCCGGAACCTGGATTTTTCCCTATGACGTATACAGATGCTGTGACTGGTGCAACAACCTTGTCTATGATCAAGGGACATTTTGGAGAACTTCCTTCCTATACTTCTTTATTATTAGGAAAAATGGGTGGAAGTTTAGGAGAAATAAGTGCAATTGCATTGACTATCGGATTATTATATATGTTATGGAAAAAAATAATTACCTGGCATATACCTGTATCCATATTGTTGATAGTACTTGTTTTTACAGGAATTATGCATGGAGTGAATCCTGAAAAATATAGTAATCCGATGATACATCTTTTGTCCGGAGGTTTATTATTAGGTGCTTTTTTTATGGCAACAGATTATGTTACCTCTCCGATGAGTAAAATTGGAATGTTTGTTTATGGTGTTGGAATTGGAATAATTACTGTTGTTATTCGTCTTTTTGGTGCTTATCCGGAGGGAGTGTCTTTTGCTATTTTGATTATGAATGCATTTACTCCGTTGATCAATACTTATTTTAAACCTAAAAAATTTGGGGAGGTAGTAAAAAATGGCTAAACTGAAATCTTCGTTATTAAATATGTTTTTATCACTTACTATTATTTGTGTTGTTGCGGGAGGAATCTTAGCTTCAGTAAATGATATGACGAGCAAACCGATTGAAATTTCTAAAAAAACGAAATTAGAAAATGCTGTTAAGGCTGTAGTTCCTGCTTTTGATAATTCTCCTACAGAAGAAGCTTATATGGGAGCTGTATCAGATGGAGATTCTCTAAAAATATATCCTGCTAAAAAAGATGGAAATTTAGTAGGAGTTGCTGTGGAAAGTAATACTATGAAAGGATTTTCTGGGGAAATCAAGCTAATTGTAGGCTTTGATACGCAAGGAAAATTATATAATTATTCAGTTCTTCAACATGCTGAAACTCCCGGATTAGGTTCTAAAATGGAAGAATGGTTTCGTTCTGATAAAGGAAAACAAAGTGTATTAGGAAAGGATCTTTCTAAAGGAAGTTTGAAAGTCTCCAAAGATGGTGGAGATGTAGATGCTATAACGGCTGCAACAATTACATCCCGTGCATTTTTAGATGCTATTGATAGAGCATATATTGCATATAAAGGAAATATGCATGCAAATTCAACAGATGGAACATCTCAGGCAACAACTAGTGTGTCAAATGATTCTATAAAAACAGAGAAAGGAGAATTACAATGAAAGGTTTAAAGATAATTCTTAATGGTATAGTACAAGAAAATCCTGTATTTGTGTTGCTTTTAGGAATGTGTCCAACATTGGGAACGACATCTTCCGCATATAATGGAATGGCAATGGGATTAGCTACTACATTTGTACTAATTTGCTCTAATTCAGTAGTTTCTTTATTGAAAAATCTCATTCCGGATCAAGTGCGAATACCTTCATATATAGTATTAATTGCCACATTCGTAACTATTGTGCAAATGACGATGGAGGCATATGTTCCAGCTCTATTTAATAGTTTAGGTCTGTTCATTCCATTAATAGTTGTGAACTGTATTGTGTTAGGAAGAGCAGAAGCTTTTGCAGCGAAAAAAGATGTTTTTTCTGCATTATTAGATGGTTTGGGAATTGGGCTTGGTTTTACTTTAGCATTATCTTTATTAGGTGCTTTAAGGGAATTTTTAGGAACAGGAAAATTATTTAGTTTCACTCTTTATCCGGAATCTTTTGGTTCTCTCATTTTTGTTTTAGCTCCGGGAGGATTTATAGTGCTAGGTTATTTGATAGCTATTGTAAATAAATTAAAAGCAAAAAATTAAAATGGAATATATATTGATTTTTATTGCTGCTGTTTTTGTCAATAATATAGTATTGGCGCAATTTTTAGGAATTTGTCCTTTTTTGGGAGTATCCAAAAAAGTGGAAACAGCTATGGGAATGTCTGCTGCAGTTGCTTTTGTGATGACGATATCAACCATTGTCACATTTTTAGTTCAAAAATATGTGTTGGATGTTTTTGGATTAGCTTATATGCAGACAATCTGTTTTATATTGATTATAGCAGCGTTGGTACAAATGGTGGAAATTATATTGAAAAAAGTTTCTCCTGCTTTGTATCAGGCTTTAGGAGTATTTCTTCCTTTAATTACCACAAACTGTACAATTTTAGGAGTTGCTTTGATGGTAATACAAAAAGAATATAATTTACTGTCTTCTGTTGTGTTTGCAATATCTACTGCAATTGGTTTCGGATTAGCTTTGATCATTTTTTCGGGGATTAGAGAACAATTGGCTTTGACTCATGTTCCTAAAGGAATGCAGGGAACTCCAATAGCATTAGTTACTGCCGGCATATTGGCGATGGCTTTTATGGGATTTAGCGGTATTGTTTGAATTTATTTAAAATGCAAAGGTGCGCCTTTAGACGCACCTCCCCTGTCTAATTAATAACCTTTTATATAAAGGGAACAGGTGTTAAGCTTTTGCAGGAACTTCTTTACCTGCATCGTCTAAAATAACAACTTTTTCACTATTATCAGATTTTTGGATAAGGGTGATTTTTGTTAGTTTTTGTGCAGCTGCATACTCTAACTTTTTGATTGTTGATGTTTGAGAATAGACTTGGATAGCTGCTTGTACATTTTGATTCAAATTTTCTAATTTGACTTCTTTGTAATCATCTTGAACCTGTGTAGTTAAAGTTTCGGTACTTTTTTCTACTTTTTGTGTTTCTTGTGCTCCAGCAAAGAAACATACACTCATCATGAAAGCTACTGATAACAAAATCTTTTTCATTGTCTTAATTTTTTAATTGTTGATAAAATAACTTCTAACTTTATTGTTACGTTTAAATAGGGGCAAGTGCCATACCAATAGGAGAAAAAACATTTACTTTTATTGTGTAAATGTTTAATATATAGATTTTTAATTTTTTATTGCTTTTAAAATAGTTTCTTTTTATATGTGTGGAATAGTAGAAATTTTTCATAATTTTACATGTGGAAATATAATACAATATTTTATTTATTAAGTCATGACTAAGACCATTGAAAAAAAAATTCGTCTCAAAGCATTATTGATTTATCTCACAGTTGCTATTGTCTGCACCGGAATGATTCTAATTATATATGTATTTGGAAATAATATTACTATTCAGAAAGAAAAAATTGAACAATATTATAGTGAATTAGCTTTAACTGATAGTTTGGTATGTTTGGTAAACAGGGCACAATCAGAAGCAAATCTTTATGTAGTTACAAAACGTATTACACATTATAATCAATTTAAACAACATCTTTCTGGAGTAAAAGTCTGTATTGATTCCTTAATCTTGACCTCCAGTGATACTTCACATTTACAGCAAATAAGTATTTTACTTAAAGAAAAAGGTAATATTATTTCAAGATTAAACAGGCAATTTAATAATGAAAATCCTTTAGATTCTATTAGTGAAAAATTACGTGCTTATGAACCGATAGGGAATAAAGATTTTATGTCAATGACTGCAATCGTTAAAGACACTGTGATTAGTATTGCTCCTAAGAAGAACTTTTGGAGAAGGTTTTCGGAAGTTTTTTCTCCTCCCAAAAAAGAAGATACCATTGTTCTATATAAAGTCGTAGATACCATTAAAATAAATTCACCGGACAGTATTGTTTCTGAAATAGGTGGTTTTGCGGAACAAGCGAGCCTTGATTATATCAGGAGAATGACAATGATAGAATCTCATGTGAGTGATTTATTGATGGCAGACCAAGAAATCTCTTCTAAAATAACAGGATTACTTATTGAATTGTATAATCAAACTGTATATTCAAGATTAGAAGGAATTCGTAAAATTGAAAAACTAATTCAAAAAAATAATACTTATTCCATTATGGGTGGAATAGTTGCATTGATTTTAATTTCCATATTTATTATTTTAATAATCGGCGATGTAAATAAAGGCCTGGCTGCCCGCAAAGCTTTAGAAAAAGCAAATGAATTAAACAGACAAATAATGGAAAGCAGACATAAGTTATTATTATCTGTTTCTCATGATATAAAAACGCCCCTTAATTCTATATTGGGATATTTAAAACTTAACCAAAATAGTCGGAAATTCTCTGAAGATGATATCGATTCTATGCAGAATTCGGGTAAGCATATATTGGCGTTATTAGATAATTTACTCGAATTTTCAAGTATTGAACAAGGAACTTTACGAATTTATTCTGATGAATTTAATCTCAAAGATTTGTGTACAGAAATATCTGAAATGTTTATTCCTTTAGCTAAACAAAAAAATCTGAGTTTTCATTATAATTTTGATTTTAATGATCAATTACGAGTTTATTCTGATTCGCTCAAAGTAAAACAAATTCTGATCAACATACTATCTAATTCAATAAAATATACTGAAAAAGGAAATGTAAATTTTGAAGTGAATTATTTTGATGATAAACTTTCTTTTCATATTTCAGATACAGGTGTAGGAATACCAGAAAAACAAATTGAAAGTCTTTTCAAACCATTTGCCAGAATTGAAAAAAATAATCCGATAGCAGAAGGAAGTGGATTAGGTTTATTTGTTGTTAAAGGGCTTATTGACTTATTAGGAGGAGAAATTGATATTGTTTCCGAAGAAAATGAGGGGACAAAAACTATAATATCAATTCCGGTAAAAACATCACTTGTTGAAGAAAGGTTTTCTCCTAAAAACATTTTGGTCATTGATGATGATTCTTCGTTTTTGAAAGTATTACAAAATATACTTATCGAATTAGGTCATCATGTTTCTGTTTGTTCTACTATGGATTGTTTTAATGAAATTTTACCGAAAATTTCTCAATACGATATCGTTTTAACAGATATGGAAATGGGCACTTTCAATGGTAACGATATTTTAAAGATACTAAAAAGCACTACAAGTGATGTTTCTGTTATTATTATGACTGCCCGCAGTGATTTTGGACAAAATGAAGCAATAGAAGCCGGATTTGATTCATATTTAAGAAAACCTGTAACTATGAGTTCTTTGAAACAGGTATTCGGAGGTCGTGATATCAGTTTTGAATATGATTTATCTGAAGGAATGTTTGGAAATGATAAGGAAGCTATTCGTGAAGTAATGGAAATATTTGTATCTTCAACCATTGAAAATATCGACTCTTTACAAGTTGCTTTATCTGTTGATGATTTCTCGAAAGTACAAGCTATCTGTCATAAAATGCTTCCAATGTTTATGCAATTAGGGATAAATGAAGCTGTTTCTTTTTTGCAAAAAATGGATACAATGCGATCAAGGGCTCCAAAAGATTATCCTCAATGGAAAGAAGATACAATAGATTTTATCAATAAAGCAGTATCAATGATAAAACAAATTCACAGGAAATTTGAAATAGATTAAAGTTCTATATCATATTGATGCATCTTGTTGTAGAGTGTTTTCCTGTCGATTTTCAAGATACGTGCTGCTGCAGCTTTATTACCATGAGCAACTTTCAATGCAGTTTCAATTTGCTCTTTTTCATTTTGGGAACGTAATGGCATATCTGGTGGTGTTATTGTATAAGTAAGAAGAAAAGGAGGTAAATCATCCGGATTAATTTTTTCAGTTTGGCAAAAAAGAGCTGCTCTTCTTACAACATTTCTTAATTCCCTGAGATTTCCACTCCAATGATATTGCTTGAGTATATCTAATGTTTCTTCTGTAAAACCATCTATGTGTTTATCTAATTCTTCATTTGCCTTCTCCAGGAAATGGTTAGCGAAAGTCGGAATATCTCCAGAACGTTCCCGTAAAGGAGGAACTGTGATGGATAATTCGTTCAGCCGATGATACAGATCTTCCCTGAAACGATTTTCTACAATGGCGGTTTCCAGATTTTCATTGGTAGCAGCAATAATTCTAATATCAACGTCAATATCTGTTGCTGAACCAACGGGACGTATTTTCAATTCTTGTAAAGTTCTTAACAATTGAATCTGTACATCATAAGGAAGGTTACCTACTTCATCAAGAAAAACCGTACCACTATTGGCTTGTTCAAAAACACCTTTTTTGTCAGAAATGGCAGAGGTAAACGAACCTTTCAAGTGTCCGAACAATTCACTTGGAGCCAATTCTCTTGAAAGACTTCCGCAATCTACAGCTATAAAAGGAGCCTCTTTTCGTTTACTCATCTGGTGTATCATTCGGGCGGCATATTCTTTTCCTGTTCCACTTTCTCCTAAAATGAGTACAGACATACGAGTGGGAGCCACAAGTTTAATGTGCTCATACATTTGCCTGGCTACATGGCTTTTTCCGACAATGATTTCTGTTACCGGATTTTTTTCTTTTGAATGATTTTCTGTATTTTTTTCATTAAGCGCCTGTTCGATTTTTTGTTTCAAAATAACAGGGTTAATAGGCTTTTGAAGATAATCATAAGCACCTAATTTGATCGAAGATACGGCACTTTGTATTTCTCCGTAACTAGTCATAATAATAACCGGAGGAGGTGACTTTTGCTCTTTTATCCAGCTAAGCAACATAATTCCATCTCCATCTGGCAAACGCAAGTCAGTAATAATTAATTTGAATTTGCTTTTTGAGATTTCTTTTTTAGCTTGCTCCGTAGTAAAGGATAGGGTAACATCAAAATCATTTCTTTTAAACCAATTTTGCAACATGGTACCAAAAGAAACATCATCTTCAACGATCAAAATTTTATACTTCATTATTTCCCTTGAAATAAAGATTTTCAGTACAAAATTAGTAAAATTTTGTGATCATTTTTATGATAAATATAAGTTTGAAGTTGATTTTAAATTAGCTTTCAGAATTATTTTGATTTTTTATATACAGATAAAGGTAAAAGATTCCGTTTTTCCAGGTTTGCCATCAATAAACTTTTCAATTTGTTTTTGATTTCCTCATATTTAGGATTGTCTGCTAAATTGGTTAATTCTCCAGGATCAGAAACGATATCCATTAAAGTTTCAATAGTTTTTTTCTTTTCAAAAATTGAATATTTATAGCGTCCGTCGTGAATTTGGTATCCGGAACTTGATTCTACGATGATGTAATTTCTTCCTGTTTTATCTTTTTTGCCTGTAATAAGAGGTTTTAGTGAGATTCCTGGTATATTATTGGGTATTTTAGCGCCGGCTAAGTCACATATTGTAGGAACAACATCAAATCCAGTAGCTAAATTTTCCTTGTCAACATAACCTTTTTTGATATTTTTGCCCGTAAATATAAATGGAACCCTTTGACATTCTTCTAATAATTGACTTTTATGTACAAGTCCGTGAGATTGGTTCATTTCACCATGATCGGAGGTGAATATGATGATAGTGTTTTCTTTTGCTCCAGATTTATCTAAAGCAGCAAGTACTCTTCCTATTTGTGTGTCAACATCTTCGGTGAGCCTATGATACATCCAACGATAGAAATCCCATTGATCATTAGTCCAATCTCTTGAACCAGAACCGCTTTGTGTAAGTTCCATATAAGAGCCATTAGGTAAAACATTGGCGGGAACAGGAGGAATTTGTTTTTTATATTCTTCTTTGGATAAATTTTTCTGTAAATCGATATAATATTGTGTAGCAATAACTTGATCAGGTTTTAATCTATCCGGATATCTTGGATCATATCCTGCATCATAACAAATGTCGTGAGGATTCATGAAAGAAAGATAAAGCAAGAAAGGTTTTTCACTTTTTGCATTATATGTAGTAAAAAATCTTTCCGCATAATCTGCTGGTCCTTTGTATGGATCAGTCCCGTTTAATGTAAAGCCATAATCAACAAGATCTTTGGAGGAATAGAGATGGGTTTTTCCGGAATAAAGTGTTTGATATCCTGCTTGCAATAAAAGGTTACCCATAGAGCTTTCACGGGCAACAGGTAATACTTTATTGGGATCTGTTTTAACGTTTCCTTTTACTCCTACATCTGTTGTATAACGCCCTGTAATTAAAGAAAATCTTGATGGCATGGAAACAGGATTAGTACAATATGTTTTTTCAAACCTGTAACCGTTGTTTGCCAAACGATCCATATTGGGCGTCTTTAACCATTTATTTCCTGTACAACTCATCATATTGAAACTTTGTTGGTCAGTAATGATAAACAGGATGTTAGGCCTTTCTTTATCGGAAGCTTGTTGTGCTACCATTGGAGCTAATGCAGATAATCCGTAGCCACATAGTAATGCGCTTGTTAATTTTTTCATGATATCTTTATTGTTTGTATGAATAACGGAATAAATATTGTTTTTAGTACGTTGAATAAGACTTTTATATTTCTATTTAGTTTAATTTGAGAAGAGAAATTCTTAAAGAGGCAAAATTTACGTAACTTTGTGGCTTAACTAAATTATTATGAAAGGTAAAATTCTTGTTACCGGAGGTGCCGGATATATTGGTTCTCATACTGTTGTAGAATTACAAAAAGCAGATTATGAAGTGATTGTGATTGACAATTTGTCAAATTCGAATATAAATGTAATAGATGGAATTGAAAGAATTAGCGGTATCAGGCCTATTTTTATAAAACTTGATTGTAATGATAAAGAAGATTTACAGCAAATATTTGCAGAAAATAAAGATATAAAAGGTATTATTCATTTTGCAGCTAGTAAAGCTGTAGGAGAATCAGTACAAAAACCATTACTATATTATCGTAATAATTTAGTTTCGTTAATTAACTTACTTGAGTTGATGCCTGTATATGGTGTGGAAAATATTGTTTTTTCTTCTTCTTGTACAGTTTACGGACAACCGGATATTTTGCCTGTAGATGAGAATGCTCCTATTAAACCAGCACTTTCTCCTTATGGAAATACGAAACAGATTAATGAAGAAATTATTCGTGATACTGTTTATGCTAATCCTTCTTTAAAAAGTATTATTTTGAGGTATTTTAATCCGATTGGTGCACATTCTTCTGCAGAAATTGGAGAGTTACCTAATGGTGTTCCACAAAATTTAATTCCATATTTAACACAAACAGCTATAGGGATCCGGAAAGAACTTAGCGTTTTCGGAAATGATTATAATACTCCGGATGGTTCTTGTATCCGAGATTATATTCATGTGGTAGACTTAGCAAAAGCTCATGTAGTTGCAGTGGAACGTATGTTGCAAAAAAAATCTGAAAAGAACATTGAGATTTTTAATTTGGGAACAGGTAAAGGATTATCTGTTTTGGAACTTATAAATTCTTTTGAACAAGCAACTGGTGTTAAAGTCAACTACAAAATAGTTGGACGTCGTGAAGGTGATATTGAACAAGTATGGGCGAATTCGGACTATGCTAATAATGTATTAGGTTGGAAAGCTAAAGAAACTGTAAAAGATACTTTGCTTTCTGCATGGAATTGGCAATTAAAATTGAGAGAGAAAGGAATCATGTGATGATTCTTACACTTTTTCCGGCATATACTGTTTGAGGTAAATCTATAGTGATGTAGCTGATTCCTTTTGAATTATCCCACTTTATTTGGTAATTTTCTCCGATTCCGTTTATTTTTTTGTTTATTGTAAAACTTAATTTTTCTAGTTTCCTTGATGGATCAGATACAGCTATTTCTTTAATATTTGTTCCATCTGTCTTTATCATAATGATTCCGGGATCATTCATTCCAATTTGTATTCCATCCGTTAAATTTAGATTCCCTTTTTTGTAAAATATCACTTGGGAGATATTTAATTTATGATTTGTAACGGATTGTATATCTGTGGTATTGGATAATATTTCAACAGATGGTTTTTTAGATGCTGATTCTACTTTTTCAATGGAAGTTGCAGGCATAACAATGTATTGATATTGAGCATCTTTTACCAAAGTTCCGTGATCAATCCATAATGTAAACATGTCTATATTCAATTCTTGTTTTGATGATTTACTTTGTTTATTGACTTTATACCAACTTCCGGATGACGTTTTATTAGATAAGTTCATAGTAATAGGTTTAGGGGATAAGTAACCTACCCCATTGTGATATATCCATTGTGTATTTTCACAAATACGTTCTCCTTTATCTAACACTTGTTTTTTTCCTTTTGAATAAATGGTAACATCTCCATTTAAAAGACATTGATTTAATGTTGTCACTAATGGATATTTTTCCGGAGAAGTAATCCCGGCTCCTAAACATACATATTCATCATCAAAAAAGAACCAAGCTTTTTTTACTTTAACAGAATCATGTGGACTGATAAAGTCAAAAGCGACAGCTCCGTATTTTCCATCTGTTACAGCGCCTGTAAAATCAGAAAGTCCATATTTTTTTATTTTTTTATCAGAAGGCATGGACGGTTTTTGAGAGATAGTTGTTCCAGGTATTTTTCTCCAATCGTACACTGGGGCAGTATTATTATATTCTGCTCCGGTTATTGAAATGTAATTTGTACCATCTCCACGATAGTGATTTGTTAATCCTTCTTTATTGTAGGCTTCTTCCATGTTGGCATTACGAGTTGAATACATTCTTACTGAAGTAAAATAATTAGGTCTTTGGTGCGTGTAATATTCAGAATGCCAAAAGAAAACGCCAAAAGATTCGGATGGTTCTTTTTTCCCAAGACGGATATTGATTATATCTTCCAATTCACTTTTTCTATAGTCTGTTGCAGCGATTAATTTTTTAGGAATTTCTACTCCCGCAGGTACAGATGATTTTTTACGAGTAATATCTCTGTTTGTTGCACCGGTATCCTGATATTTACCATATACCATCATTTTACAAATACCGTCTAAGTAATAATTAACTAATTGCTGTATTGAACTTTGAGAAAAGGCATATTGTGTTCCTGCAACATATTCAGCCCAATCGGCAAATGCTTCGGCATAACCAAATCCATATGATAGAGTGTTATTAACCCTGTCTATACGATGATGAAAACTGTAATCATATTGCATTCCGCGTTCACTGGAAAATTTTATTTCTCCTTCAATAATTTTGATGGTACTTTCGAATAAAGTATCATTATAGTTAAAAATAGCATTTTTAGCTAAAATTCCTGCAATTTTGATCCGGTCGCCACTTGGACGGGCGCCTGATGCACTCATGTTAGCCCGAGCTGTAATTGCAGATGTTTTTTCAATTTGTTCTTTTGTTAAATCCTTATCCATTAAGAATAGAACCGCAGTTAAAGCATTAGGGGTTCCAATTTGATTCCACCACCAATTATCACAAATAAAATCATTTTTAAGCCAAAAATCAAGGGCAGAAGATATTGTTTTCTTTAAGTTAGGATCACCTTTCAATTTAGAATTTGATTTTTTGTAAGCACAACTCATCTGTAATAAATTTTTTAGATGAGTTTCATGACGAAAGCCTGTTCTGGAAACATCGATATAATTGATCCCAGGCCAACTTCCATCTTCTTTGATAGTAGTCATTAATTCTTCAACTGAGGCTTCTTTTACTTTTGTATCAAGAAACTCTAAAGTGATTCTTTTTTTTATTAGTTTGATATCTGAGTTTGTGGAAGTTTGTGCATAACATGGAAAAAATATGGTTAATAATATAACTCCCAATAAAATAGATATGTTTTTCATTGTTATAAATCTTTATTTTTCTGTCTGTGTGATGAAAATCTCCAATGTGTAAATAGCAATATAAACATTAAACACGCGCAAAACAACATGGTATAAATTAATGATTTTAACGCTCCGGTTCTTTGTATATAGTATGCAAAAAGGATAATGAGGATATTGGCAAGTACTAAAACTATTACTGTTATATCTTGGCGAAGTCCAATATCCAATAGACGGTGATGCGTATGGCGTTTGTCTGCTTTAAAAGGAGATTGTTTATTCAACACCCTTATTGTAAAAACAGTAAGCATGTCAAAGATGGGAATGGAAATAATTGATAACGCAATGGTATGAGGCATTATTATTTCTACATTCATTGATTGTTGAAAATATGAAAGGTCAATTACTCCCATTTGCATGAAACGTAAACATGCACATGCAAAGAAAGTCCCGATAAACATAGATCCTCCATTACCCATGAAAATACGGGCAGGATGCCAATTATATATTAAGAATCCTAATAAAGCTCCTGATACAGATGCACATAATAATGTCCAAATATATTCTCCCCCGGATAGGAACATTAATCCGAACAATCCAACACCTAAAATAGAAAGCGAAGCCAAAAGTCCGTCAATTCCGTCAATCATGTTATATGCATTGATACATGCTACAATAAAAATGATGGTTAAAACACAGCTTCCCCAGTATGGAAGTTCATAGATACCCAAAATACCGAATAGAGAAGGAATTCTAATATCTGTGAAATAAATAATGAATCCGGCACAAAGAACTTCATATATAAGCCTGCGAGAAGCCTTTACAGGAGAAATATCATCTTTTAATCAAACAAAAAACAATAGAATAGAAATGGAAAATAAAGTATCTGGACGGGGAAAAAAATCAAAATTACTAAATGCAAAGTAGGTAAACATAGCCGACATAAAAACCCCTACTCCACCTAAATTGGAAATTTTATGTTTGTGTATTTTTCTTTCGTCTGGTTTGTCAAACAATTGGTTTTTATTTGCAAATAAAATAATACGTTGTATAGAATATACAGCAATTATCATACTGCTTACAAATGCTAAAACTATCTGATTTTCATGCATTTTTCTTTGTTTTTTTTATTTGATACTCCTTTCTAATTATTCCTGGCGTTGTTTTAATTATCAATAAGCAGCGCCCAATTTGTTTCTTGGGTTCACTTAATATTCTATGTATCCATTCTATTTTACATTTAACCATCCATTGTGGAGCGCGGTTGTGCCCTGTAAGCCCGGACATAAATTTGAAAGCTGCCCCTACTCCTATCAAAATTCCTCTGTTAATAAAAGGAAGGAGGTTATACATAAATATTTCTTGTTTTGGCATTCCTAAAGAAATCCAAATGATATCAGGGCTATCTTCATTGATTTGAGAAGCAATTTGTCCATAATCAAAATCTTCTACATTTCTAAACGGTAAAGAAACAAATGCCATATCAGCAATACGTTCGTCAATATTAGAAAGCTTTTCCCGCAATGGGGTCAAAATAGCATTTGATGTTCCAAGAAACATCATATTGTATTTTTTTTTCTTAATTATATCTTTGAATAATTCTGTTCCGGAATATTGTCCACGGGTTATACCATATATCCATTTCAAATACATAGGAACCCATCCACTATCACAAGTTGTAAGGATGGAATTAGCAAGTACTTTTTGTAATAAAAGATAATTTTGAGACATTGCCAATGTAACACCGTCTGCTACACATATATATCCTTTCTGATTTTTTTCTGTAACTTGATCTATGGTATCAAGTACAACTTGTTTGTCAAATTCGTATGTTATATTGAAATACTTTTCCACCAAACGTTTAATTTATGGGGTGAAGGTAATAAATATAAATGTTTTCAAGATGAATTGATTAAGTATTTTTTAGTTGATTAATATGTAATTCTAAATCTTCTTGTGTTGTAAAACGATTTCGTATTTTTTTTGCAGGATTACCAGCATAAATACTGTATGGTTCCACATCTTTTGTAACTACAGACCCTGCGGCAATTATAGATCCTCTACCAATACGGATTCCAGCTATAATAATGGCTCCGTGCCCTATCCAAACATCGTCTTCAATGTATGTTTTGTAAGAGTCTCCCCTGGGAGAATCCCATATAGTCGATCCTATAACATCAGTATGATGATCATCTTTTCCTACAAAAGAAACATTTCTTGCTATTAAAATGTAGTTTCCAAATTCGATATCACATTGAATTAGACAATTATGTCCAAATTGAACTTTATTTCCAATTTTAATGTCTTTATGAGGAGAATAGAAAGGGACACTAAAAGGAATTCTAACAAAACCATTGATCTGTATCCATGGATATTTTAACTTAAATAAGAATGTTCGTATAGTGTTTGCTATACTTCTCATTTTTAGCATATTATTTGAGGTATTCAATCTCTGATTATTCATAAAATGCTTTTATTTTAATTTCCAATGCTCTAATATATCTTTTTTCAAAGTATTGATAGCATATTTTGGAGCAGCTTCTTCTGATGATTTTTTTAAGTTTTCTTCTGGAATTAGTAATGATTTACTCATTAGTTCGGCGAATCTAACTTCATCTCTGTCAAGACAAACATATCCGTTATATCCGTCTTGTATTAAATCTGTGGCACTACTAAAAGTTGTCACACAGGAAGGCACTCCGGAAACAACCGCTTCAACCAATGAAGTAGAAAATCCTTCTATATAAGAGCCCATGACGAATAAATTAGCTGCTTTCAAATAATCGGCTAAAATTTCATGAGATACGATACCAACTAAAGTAATTTTGTCAGATAATTTTTTGTCATTAATGTAAGCAATTATTTCATTTTTTTCATTTCCATCTCCTAAGAAAAATAAATGGGCGTTTTCGTTGTCTTTTAGAAATAATTCAAATGAATCTATCATGAATTTCCATCCTTTAGCCCAATGTAAACGTCCGGATGTCACTACAATCACTTTATTATTATCTGTTACATTTAACTTTAACTTAGAATCTGCTTTGTTATCTGATTTATAAAAAATAGAGGTATCAACTCTTGTGGGAAGCTGATATAGTTTATCAATAGGTATTATTCCTTTACTTTTTGAAGAAAATTTCCGGATAGAATCTTTATCTGCACAAGCAAAAGTACAACCTATATATTTGATTGTGCTAAAAAGGTATTTTTCATATATATTAGAAAAAAATTCAACATATTTATAACGAGAAATATTTAATGGATTTTCTAATCCAGCAAAAACCATGGCCGTATTTCTTTTTTTCCAATATTTTTGAGTGGAAAATAATACTTCAGGTGTTTGGATCAATATATTTTCAGTCGGGTATGAAAAGATCTTTTTTCTATATTTCAAAACGGCATAAAAATGTGGCAAACGTGCTGGGATTAAAGGTTTTTTATTAGGATTTAGTGTTACTTTTTTAACTGAGAAAAAATCATATTCTATTCCATCCAATTTTTTTTTTTGTCCACTTGCCGATTGGGGTGTCATCTGTTGTACAACCAACCAATGCTAATTGATTTCCGAAAGCGCTTAATATATGTTTGGCAAAAGATAAATGTCCTCCTAAAGGATAATCCTTGTAGTTACAGATTTCTATAAAAAGAATTTTTTTCATCTTAATTTATCCAATATATTAGATATAACAGCGGTAGGAGAAGCTAATCTAGTATAATAGTTTTTACTGTTTGATTCAAGCTTTGATCTATAAGAATCATCATTTAAAATTAACTGTAGTGCATCATTTATCTCTTCATCGTTTTTTACGAAATGCACATTATAACCATGTATTAAAGCCTCAGGTAAACTATTTGCCAGTGGAGTTGAGACAATAGCCTTACCCATTGCAAGAAATTCGCCTAATTTCCAGCCATGACAATTGTGAACTGCCGGAGTATTAAAAACCAGACAAGATCGTTTTGTCTTATTGACATATTCTTCCGACTTATATCGTTTTGTATAAACAACAGCCTTATATTTTTCATATTCTGAGTCTTTTTCCGTTGTCCAGAGGCCACCTTCAAAAATTACATTTTTCATGGCCTTTGCATTGAGTATGAACTTATATCGTAATTTGTTGGTAGTTTCTATACAATTTCGGAGATTCCAAAGCGTTGATACAAAAAATATATAATTGTTCTGGCTTTTTACTTCCTTTGTGTAATGATCTATTTCAGAACGTTTATATGACATCCCATAGCAATATAAAAATATATATATATTAACCGAAGAATACCTTACAGCTTTAATTAAATTGCTAAAAGCGTAATAAACAGTTTTACCCAATCCCCATATTTTTATTCCAAATCCAGGAGGAATTATTGTAATTTTATTTAAATATTCTTCAAAAATCTCATCTTTATTATAATTGATTTTTGCATATTCATCACACCACTGATATGCCTCTTGAATAATTTGAGTTTTATCTCCAAAATCAATAACTATTTTATATAATTTATTTTCATCACTTCTTACAACAAAAGCAAAAAAACTATCATGAGGAGCCTTATTCACTTTTAGATCTTTGAAATATTTCATTGAAAAAGAAACATTCTTTTTTCCAATTTTGTCCCATATCCCTTTTATATAATAAGAGGTATAAAACATATTACATCGGGGATCTATAATAACTTTCATAAGATTTTTTAATTAATATATAAAGAAAGGTTATAGTCTTCTGTTCCAAATAAATATAACTATTATTAAAACAGCAAAATATGTATTTATCAACCACCATAGATGTTTTCTTTCAATTAAGTCTATCCCTACTATTGCTGAAAATATGAACATAGGTAAATATGGATAGTGGAAACGAATGTCGAAAGTAAAAGATGAAACAATTAAAACTATGATATTGAAAAAACAAAAAGCAACTAAAGGTAAATATTTGAAATGTTTTTTTAAAACTATAAAGGAACAAAAGAAACAAAAAAAGATTGACAAAAATGATTTTAAATAAATTCCCGGAGATTGTATTATTTCAATATCTTTACCACCTAATTGCATATAAGTTGGAAAAGGGCCAAATAGGCCAACGAAAATATTAATTATCTTAAAAGTACCTATTTCTATTTCAGTAGATGTTGATTGTAGTTTCTCTTCATCTCCGGCTTCGATATTAATAGTTAAGTAATTGTCTATCTCATCTTGTAGCATATTATATACAAAATAAGCTAAAAGTATAAGTATAATAAGCATTATTATATTATATAAAATGGGATATTTACTTCTATAATTAACATAAAAATGTACAACTATAGATCCTAAAAAGCAAAGAAATACCAATGGTCTAAAAAATATAATTAAAATAGAAATTAGAATAGAAATTGTCAAATATCTTAAACTTTTATAAACTATAAATTTATAAAACCAATAAAATGCCCACATGACACAAAAAATGAAAATGATCTCTTTTAAACCGGAAGAACAGAAGTATGTTGAAATAGGATTCAGCCCATATATAATGAAAATATATTTTGAAACTTCTTTGTTCGTGATTAACAATGAGAGTTTATATAGTGCTACACTTGTGGACTAATGAAATAATAAATTTATTATTTTCATATTAAATAGGCCATTACCGGGAAGTGAGTAAACATATTTTCCAAATACCATAAATCCCCAATCACTATATGCATAACCTCGATTTTCAAGCATTACTAAATAATCGGAAAGGTTCATTTGACTACCCAATGTTGCAAGCTTATTATATGTATAAGTATCAGCAGGGTTGTATCCTAAACCGGTACCATAATACAGATTATAAAACACATATAGTGATAAAGATATAATAAGTTGATATAAAAAAACATATGTTTTTACCCTAGAAATATTCACATTAAGGCATCCCCATACCATCAAAATAAAACCAATCATTAGAATATTTTCAAGACTATATAATTCTAATGGTGGCATTTTTTGTAGATTGAGAATACTACTAAATAATAATAGTAATATATAAGAAATGCTTAAGGTTAGGAATGTTTTCTTAAAATATTTTTCCATGCATTATTTATTAAGCTTGGTAAAGAAGAATATGTTTTTCTGAACATATTTCTATACTATAATTTTTATAATAATATTCAATCAAATCTGAAGATGAAATATGATCTTTATTTTTTAAGTATGTTTGAACTGCTTTTTTATAATCATTTTCTGATGTTGAAAGGGACAAATAACCGGTTTGAGTATTTTGAATGACATTAATTATTCCCCCAACAGGGGTACAAATAGGAGTGCATCCATAAGATAATGCTTCGATTAAACTAATTGGAAGCCCTTCATAATTAGACGTTAAACAAAATGCAGATGCATTCATATAATAATCTACTACATTATGTTTTTGTCCGAGAAAATAAATTCCTTTTTTAGCTTTTTGTTGTAATAATAGGCCTTTTTCTGAATCGAAGCCAACACCCAGAATCAATAAAATAATCGGTAAGTTATCATTTATGAGACTATTGAAAACTGATATTAACATTTCCTGATTTTTAACAGGTAAGCAACTTGCCACATGTATAAATACTGTTTTTTCTCCGTTTTTATAAGATTCTATTTCATTTTTTACTTGCTCAAAGTATGGTGATGGTAATTCTTTTTTCCTACCATTCTCTATTTGAGTAAAATTATTCGTATGATAACAATCTATGAAAGATTGGGATGTTTCATCTGAAATAGTAATAGCTTTTACTAGGTTCCGTCTAAAGAAAAAAGAACGTAAAAAAAGTGCAAACTTTGATTCGATTTCTTTATGAGCCACTGTATGTATTGTGTAGAAAAAATGAATAGATTTGAAAAATGGAATAATAGGTAGTAAATAGAATAACAAACCTTGATGACAATGGATTACATCTGGTTTAATTTTTTTTATCAATTTGTAAAGTGGCCAAGTAATAAACGGATTAAAACCCGGTTTAAATTTGTAATTGATATATTTTACATTTACAGAAACATCCTGTTTATAAAAGCCAAAATCATCCTCAGTATCATCACGTAAAGTACATAAAGTTACATCTTGTCCTTGTCGTGCCAGTTCATTTGACAGGTCTACAACAAAACGTTCGGCTCCTCCAGATCCTAAAGAATAAATGATTTGTAAGATTTTCATTTTATTTGTTGAAAAAAATATCTTTTCTTCTCATCATCCAACCATATAAGGAAGGAAGATTATTTATTAGAAAAATTCGAATTTTAGAAGAAATAGTTTCGTCTTTATAACTGATGGGTAATATTGTTTGTAATTGCTTTCGGAAATCTTTTTTATGATTGATTGATTGATAATTTAAACATTGGCAAATGTAACTAATTATTTTTTGTTTTAGTAATTTTTTATAATCTCCATCATCTATTATGAGGGAAAATTCAGTTGCTTTTTGAGCTAATGTAAAAAAAGAATCTTGCCTTTTATCAATATTTCTTAGCGAATTAACAATTGAACCGGTTCTTTGAAAATAATAATAGATAGTTTCGTTGAATATTTTAACTCGTTTTGCATAGAAAAAAACTTTATCTAAAAAGGCTCCATCTTCAAATAAAATTCCATTTTCAAAATACAAATTATTTTTTACTAGCATATCTCTTAAATAGATATATCGGACAACATTCCAACTTAATCCTAAATGATTGTATAATTCTTTACCGGTAATTATTCTTCCATTGAAACTAGGTAGCTCTTTTCGTTGGGTAATAATTCCATTTTCATCAACAATAACTAACTTTATCAAAAGGATATCAAGATTATTTGTGCTTAAAATATTTAATAACTTGTTTAAGCAATTGTTTTCAATCCAATCATCGCTATCAATAAACCAAACAAATTTTCCCTGTGCAACCGATAACCCCGTATTTCTAGTTCCGCTTAGGCCTTTATTTTCCTGATTAATTATTTTAATATTAGCATGTTGTTCAGCAAATCTTGAAATAATTTCTAAGCTATTATCAGTAGAACCATCATTTACAATAATAATTTCGTATGTGTCAGGAGAAACATCCTGATTCAATACACTAAGAATACATTTTTCAACATATTCTTGTACATTGTAGACAGGAATTATTATAGAGATTAGATATTTATTCATGACACTTGTAATCTATTGTTGATGGCTATTATTTTAATTCCATTGAACATGTTCTTTTATCACTTTAGCCGGAACTCCGGCAGCAATACTATATGCAGGAATATCTTTGGTAACTACAGTTCCGGCTGCAATGATTGCACCATCCCCGATTTTTACACCTTTCAAAATGATTGCCCGAGTACCAATCCAAACATGATTCCCAATTTCAATTTCTTTTTTATTCTGATAACCAGCTTCTTCGATAGTGTGTACATCATAGTCCCGGATAATAACATCTGGAGCAATCGCACAATTTTCACCGATAGTGATTTTTGAGGCACAAACAATTTGAACACCTTCATTGATGAACCCTCCTTTCAAAATTAACTCTCCTCCCCGATTTACTCTTACGAAAGAATTGGCATAAATAGTGAAAGTACCATCAACCCTTAGCGTAGAATTCGGTTCTAAAAGTAAGCGAGTCTCTGAATGTGATTTAGGCATTTGTTTTTCTCCAATAACTAAAACCTGATTTAAAAACAGTTTTGCACTTTTAGCAATAGAAATCCGGGAATACTTATAAATCCGAAATTTCAAACTACCCATTGCCACAATCTGTTTACATATGAAATTGTAATAAATGATTTTGCACCAGGTATTTAACGATAAGGTATTTTGAAAAAAGTTGATCAAAGTTTTTATTTTTTCCATATTCATTTCCATTTACTGTCTTTTATCTTTTGGGATAAAAAATATTTATTATTATAATGAGGAAATAAACACAAATACAATAAAGATGTAACTTTTCTTCTGAAAAGAGCGTTAGGCAAACACATCAGTAACATAGATATCCCTTTCAATATTTTTGTTTGATATGGTTTTATTAATTCCAGATCTTTTATTTTTGATATGATCTTATCTACATTTTCTTTTTTTCTTATATATATGGCGTAACGATTCAAATCATTCAGTAAAAATTTCAGAAAAAACTTTTTGTATGAATCTTTGTACACATTTCCTTTGATTAACTCTAATTTGAGTTGACTTACATACCTGAGATTAGAATCTAAATGTTTGGGATTCACTTTTGTTCCTACATGCCCGTAATGATGATCAATACAAACAAAATCCGGTACAATATTAGAATCTGGAATGAAAAACTTCATTCCTCTGCAAATAGATGTTACATGATAAAGCACATCCTGATGCACTTGTAGCATTTCATCAAAATACAAATCATGTTTTTTGATTGCATTTAACCTATACATGGGAGCATTAATAGGCCATGGGAAATCATGATTGAGAAAAAGAGGAAGAGCATCTTCAGAACCATCGAAAACGGACATTAAATAATTTTCCGGATTATTTTCCTGACCATTTATATGCATTTTTATTCCCGGGAAAACATAAAAATCATAATTCGGATGTTGATTGGCAATTGTATTCCTCTGTTGTAAACAAAAAGGCTTTAACTTATCGTCAGAATCTAAAAAGATAACAAATTTTCCTGTTGCATTTTTTAAACCAATATTTCGACATACATTACCTCCTTTTATGGGAGTATTTCTTATGAAAACCTTAATACGAGAGTCATTAGCTGCATACTTCTTAATTACTTCTACCGTATTATCTGTTGATCCATCATCCACCAAAAGCATTTCCCAATTGTCATAGGTTTGTAACAACAGACTTTCAATGGATATTTTTACTAATTCTTCCCGATTATATACAGGAACAACAATAGATATTAATGGAGATTCCGATATCATAGAGTTTTTTGTTCAATTGTTTGGGAATATATTTCATCTAATAGTTTTCCCAATATTTTACTATCAAAATTTTCCTGAACAAACTCTCGGGCCTTTTTCCCCATTGTTTCGCATAAATCAGGATGTTTTACTATATGTTCTATTACATTAGCGTACCCTATTATGTCTTTTTCTTTTACTACAAAGCCGGTTATTCCATCCAATACTCCCTCACATGTACCTCCTGCGTCAGAGACAATGACAGGGAGTTTCATAGATTGTGCTTCCTGTACTACCAATCCTTGATTTTCAGCTCTTCCATGTTGATCATATATACCTGGGTATAAAAAGACATTGGACTCATCCATCATAAGAATAATTTGTTCTTGTGTCAGACCTCCTCTCAATTGAATGTAATTGGTCAAATTATTTTCTGTGATCATTTGATTAACTTGATCATACATTTTTCCAAACCCGATGATTGTCATTTCGAAAGAAATACCACGATTCTTCAGCTCATTACATATCAATACAATTAAATCCGGGGCTTTGAATTCTATCAGCCGTCCTACAAATATTATTTTTATTCTTTCTTTGATAATATTTTGAGGCCTATGGGGAGTAAATAAATTTGTGTCTAATCCAACCGGAAGCATTTGTATTTTATTTTCCGGAAACCCTAATTCTAATGCTGTTTTTTTAGTATATCCTGAATTAGCAGTATACAAATCTCCTATTTTTATCAAATATTCATAATTATTCATATTACCAAAAAATGGGTATAAATCATAACCATGAAAGGTGGTAAGTAACGGTATTTTTTTCTCTAATAATCCTGCATTTTTAAGATCGGCAATCATGGCTCCATTGTTCCCAAAATGAGCATGAATCAAATCCGGATTTATTTTTTTGATTTTATTTATATAGAAAATAGATATCCAAGGTGTAGTATTAATCCTGTTTTTAAAAAAATGTAATATTTTATATGTTAAATTTAGATGCCTTATCCAGAAAGAGAAAAACAGAAAAAATGAAAGTATACGAGAAACCGGAACTGATGGTAAAAAATAAGTTTTACTTATCAAATCATAATCTATTACTTTTTGATGAAATGGCGGTGCAAGTTTTTTGGACGACAGAACATGAACATCATGTCCCTGATCAATTAAATCAACAATCTGATTAATTAAAAAAGTTTCAGAAAGTTGCGGGAAACTGTCTACAATATATGCTATTCTAAAAAGCTTAGGCATATAAATTTAATGTTTATCTATTTTAATCCATGTTTCAGGGACTACATCTTTAGAGTTTAAATCTCCATCCATCCAAGGATTTGGTGCAATTACAATTTTTTCGGGATTGTTATTTAACCAAGCTCCCCACCAACTGAAAGAACTGTTTGAAATAATATTATGTTTACATAAACTCATCAAATACATGTCTTCATAAGAATATTTTCCTTGGTTTGAGGAAATATAATTGTGGGGAAAATCTATTCTCAAATTTTCTTTTACCCACTCCAAATCATCTGAAAAAACAAAAAAATGGGGATCATTTACTTTAGATGAAGCTATATTTATAGCTTTTTCATAGTATTGAATGGAACATGGCCCTATTAATTTGTTATATTTCTCATGAGAAATATAATCACCTCTTCGGATATGTAAACTGATTGAGTTTGTATTATTTATCAAAGAAATAATATCATTATGGATATTTCTTAGTGGTTCTTTGAAAGCGAGTTCTTTTCGTATTTCAGTTGAAAAATCACGAAAAAATTTTTCACTTTGCCATGAACCCATTATCATTGTATTATTTTTTATATCATTTATTT
>JAVBMM010000065.1:0-12171 GCA_031552425.1 Bacteroidales bacterium
GGTCGCATACAGACCAGGGGTAAGTGCCGCTCAAATGTTACAAGACGGAGCTGTTAATGCGCTTGCAGGATTCATCCCCTTAATAGAAGATCACAAAACAGTGCCGGATAGCTTGTTGACCATCGTTCGGAACCTCAAAGAAAAGCATCCTCGTCAGGTTATTGCTCAATTTGATAACCTTGATTTGTTGTTCCTGAGTTGTGGAGGAAGAGGCTTTGACGGGGAAGGCATGACATCCGAAGATATTATGAGGGTATTACAAAAACTAGGTGTAAAATTTGCTTTTATGCTTGATGGGGGAGGTAGTACTTCTTTGGTTGTGGGGGACAAGCTTATCACCAAAATGATTGATAAAAAAGGTACAGAAGAACGTACCCGACCCAATTTCTTATACTTTATGCCTATCGAGTAAAGTTTTGTAAGATATGAGAATCATTTTGTACAGTCAGAAAGTTTCCTTATTTTTGAAAATGAAATTCAATTTTATTTTCAAAATATAAATTCATGTTTAATAAACTTGTAGCTATAGAACCTGTAAGCCTGATTCCTTCTGCTGAAAAAGCGTTGCATTCTTTTGCAAAAGAAGTGATTATGTATCAGGACATTCCGACAGGAGATGAAGAGATTGCCTTTCGTATTGGAGATGCGGATGCTGTATTGTTAAGCTATACATCACGAATCAATCGAACTGCATTGGAGAAATGTCCTAATGTCAAATATATAGGAATGTGTTGCTCTTTATATTCTCCGGAAAGCGCTAATGTAGATATCCTATATGCTAATGAAAGAGGAATTACGGTTACAGGAATTCGGGATTATGGTGACGAAGGTGTGGTAGAGTATGTGATTAGCGAACTGGTTCGTTGTCTGCATGGGTTCGGACAGGAACCCTGGGAAGGAATTCCCCGTGAAATCACCGGTTTAAAAGTTGGCATCATGGGACTTGGCAAATCAGGCGGTATGATTGCCGACGCTTTGAAGTTATTTGGTGCCGAGATTACCTATTTTGCCCGTAGTGAAAAACCGGAAGCCAAAGCTAAAGGTTATCGTTTTTTACCACTCAGAGAACTTCTTTCACAAAGCGAAGTTGTATGCTGTTGCCTCAATAAAAATACAGTCCTAATGCACGAAGCAGAATTCGAACAATTCGGAAACAGGAAAATCCTATTTAATACTGGTTTATCGCCTGCATGGGACGAGCCTGCATTTATCCGGTGGTTGGAAGGAGACAATCTTTGTTTTTGCGATACTGTAGGAGCGCTGGGAGGGAACCATCTCCTCGATCATCCGCATGTACGCTGTATGCAGGTATCGACCGGCCGCACGCGTCAGGCGTTTGACCGCCTGAGCGAAAAAGTATTGGCCAATTTATCAGAATACAATCGGTGAAACGATATTGATCAGGGTACTTACCACTGACCATCCTGCAATTTCAGGTGTGGCACTATACACGTCTACCACGGCATGTACTTGGTCATTTTTTATCTCGACTCTTTGAGTATCTCCAATAAATCCGGGGGTAGATTGCATGGCTACCTGCATATTTTCCGGACCGACAGAGGCTAGTGAGGCGGCTACTGAAACGTTGAGCCCTGTTGGGAAAACACCGATAGCTTCTCTTGCAGTTCCTGAAAAGACAATACGTTGTTCTTTTTCCAAAGAAGGGTCATAAACAACCGATCTTCTCAATGCATACTGCCCTTTTTCATTAAAAAACCTGGCTGATGCATTCCCCATTAAAGTGGCGGTTCTTAAAACGTCGAAACCACCGGTGGCTCCGGAGGCGATATAAACGCGGGTATTATTTGCTTTTGCAGTATTTATCACTTCCTGATAAAAATCATTATCAGCTAAAGCACCTATAGAGAGTGTGATAATAGAGGTCCCATTTTTTAATGTAGGTAAAGCAATTGCTTTCATTCCTGCCGGAGATGCAGATTCGACCAGATAATCAGGCTTCAGTGCCAATAACTCATCCAATGATCTACAAGCTTTACATGCTTTCCCATGTTGCTGCATTTTATTTGCAATGTAGTCTGCTTTTGAAGCTGTACGAGAATAAACACCGACTAAATCATATTCCGGTAATAAACCATAGATTACTGCGTTTGCAACAACTTCGGCAAGATATCCGCATCCAACAATCACAAATTTCTTCATATCAACTAATTTATATTATTTATAAAATATCATATTAATGTATATATTTCTCGTGAATCTCTTTTCCTTTGATTCCATTTACTTTTTTAGCATAGATAATCAAACGTAAAGAATAGTCATATGTAATATAACTCCATATCCAGTTTAATAAAACAAAAATTTTATTACGTATACCGAGGATAGAACGCAAATGCACAACAAGCCAGATTATCCAGGCAAGCCATCCCTGTATTTTTATTTTCCCCAGGTCAGCAACAGCTTTGTTTCTACCTACTGTAGCCATTGATCCCAGGTTTTTGTAATGAAATGGTTGCATTTGTTCGCCTTTTTCTTTTAATTTTAAGTTTTTGGCAAGTAGTTCTCCTTGTTGGATAGCAACTTGAGCAACCTGAGGATGTCCATTGGGAAAATTGTTATCTGTCATTTGAATACACTGGTCTCCAATGGCAAATACATTCGTCATTCCTTGAACCTGGTTAAATTCATCAACCATGATTCTTTTTCCTCTTCCCAACACAGATTCTTCCAGATTTTCGATTTGAACTGCTGTTATTCCGCTTACCCAGATAAGGGAACGGGTCGGAATTTCCTCTCCGTCTTCTAAAATTACTTTGTAGTTTTTATAATCTGATACCTTTTTATTTAGTAGGACTTCGACCCCCATTTTTTCCAGAAATCTTTTTGAATTTTCTGATGCTTCTTCTGACATTCCGGCCAATAGCCTGTTGCCTGCTTCTATCAAATGTATGCGAAGTTCATTCTTATCCATTTCAGGATAATCTTTGGGAATGACGAATTTCTTCATTTCAGACAAAGCTCCTGCGATCTCTACGCCGGTTGCACCTCCTCCTACGATAACAATATTCAGTAATTCTTGTTTTTCTTCTTTGGTAGAACAGGTAACAGAACGTTCATAATTTGAAAGTAAAGCATTCATCAGTCCCATAGCTTCAGATACATTTTTCATGGGAATAGCCGCCTCCTGGATATGCGGGTTACCGAAAAAATTAGTTGTGGCTCCTGCGGCAAATACAAGATAATCATAATTTATTTTACCAATAGATGTCTGTATCTGGTTCTTTTCCGGTATAATACGATGTACTTCGGCAAGCCGGAAAAAGAAATCTTTTCTTTTCTGGAATATTTTTCTGAACGGGAAAGAAATAGAAGAGGGTTCCATTCCTGCAGATGCAACTTGGTAAATAAGAGGCAAAAATTGATGGTAATTATTTTTATCAATCAGAATGACTTGGAATCCGGAATTTTTTAGTTTATTAGTTAACTTCAATCCACCAAATCCACCTCCGACGATTATTACTCTTTTCTTTTTTGTTTGCGGAATATTAAAACTCATATTTCTATGATTATTTATTTTTTCTTCAAAATATCCTCATAATCTTCTTTTCCTACCAATCTTTTTTCAGGTGCTTTATACTCTTCTGAAAAAACACTTTCTTCCGGATTATAATATCCATATTGTAAGCCACTCAAAGTGGATATCGAATAAATCACATTTTCAATACTGTATGGACGGGATGTATCTATAACGATTCCGGGCATTTCTGTTTTGTATTTTTCTGAGCGCCCAAGTACAAAGGGAACCTGACATTGACAGGGATAAACATTTGTCATAAGGTGCCCTTTTACGTCACGCGAATCATACACCTCATCACCATGATCGGAGAAAAATAAGATATAAGAAGATTTATTAGCAGCTTTTACTTCATTCAAAATAGATTCAAAAACAAAATCTCCATAGAGAATAGAATTATCATATTCATCAATGATTTGCTTCATTTCTTCGTCACGAAATCCCAAATCAGGTAAATCAAGTGTCTTCTTATGATCGAAATATTCAAATGCATCAGGATAACGGGCTTTATACATCATGTGATTTCCCATGACATGAATGAAAATAGCTTTATTTCCACGAATGTTATCATTCAATACTTTGTGCAGGTAAGGGACAATTATTTCATCCGGTTTTTTGAGCAAACTCAAATCATAGACATGTTTGGCCTCATCAGCAATCACTCCATAACTTCCTCCCCATTTAGTGATAAATGATTTATTGGAAATCCAGTAGGTTTCAAAACCGGCAGCATTGAATGTTTCTACTATCGATCCCCGGGTTTTCAAATATTCCGGATGTTCATGGTTCGCAAATGTGAGTACTTTCTGCATAACACCAAATGTATGGGTATCCGGGGTGATTACATCTGTATATACGGACAAATCATTTCTCATTGCTTCCATACGTGGTGTCGTTTCCCTATTATATCCATAAAGACTCATGTGGCAGGTGGAAGTAGATTCTCCGAGAAAAATTACAAAAACATGATCGGTAGTGTCAGGAAGGATACAATCGACCTCCATTTTTAAACTTTTACGGAATTCTTTTTCCCGTTCGAAAATTAAATTTTCCCGCCAAAACAGTATCCGGCTTTTATAGAAATCAAACGTCGGAATAGTTTGGCTCAGGTATTGCAATATCATACTGGTCAAAACAATAGACACTAACAGGGTAAAGAAAATTTTGTGCTTTTTTACCGGAAGAGAATGCTTGGAGCGGGATTTGAATATCAAAAAAATACCCAATGCAATATATAAAACACCAAGTAATACGATTTGCCAGGGAATAAATTGTGTGAGGTATTCTTTCGACTCAGCGCTGTGAGAGTTGAAAATAACCCAATACATATCTCTTTTGAGATAAGAATGAGAAGAATAAAGATAATTCCATACAATAAGATTGGGAGCAATGGAAAGTAAAAATAAAATGCTTAAATATAATTTTTCACCTTTTTTCTTTACAAATAAATCAATAAAACAAAGTGCTAATCCGACTACAATACAAATAATCCATGCATACGCTTTATCTTTGAACTGAAGATCATTCGCCCAAAAATAAAACAAAGGGTTAAGTAGTACGATAAAAAAAATTAAGAAAAAAGCCGGTTTCCTTTCTGATAGTAGTTGAGTATTCATTTTATATTTTTTATACCTAAATATTTTAAAATTACAACAAAAGTAGTCATTATTCTGAGTATATATTGTTATTTGCAGTTAGGATAAAAAAATGTGCCGCAAAGATAAAAAATATCTAGCGGCACATTCAGTTATTAATTACTGAGTTTATTTGAAATCTTCTGGAATAACTTTGGTCAATCCCATACCCCAGGGTTGATACGGAATATTGGGATAATCTTTGAATTCCATCAAGAAAGAAATCAATTTTGGATTCATTTTAATAGCCATCCATGCATTGTCTTGCCCGGAGTAACGTCCGGGAGAAGATTTTAACTCTCCACGAGTAGGAGCAGCTCCATTAAAAATTAAATCATAATTTTCAGCCGGATCTTGCCACAAATCGTAAATGGCAGGAGGATTCAAATCAAGTTCCGGTCCTAACCAAGTATCTTTTGCGGTGAAAACCATTTTTAAATTAGTGTATCGGATAGCACCAAATTTCTGGTCATTGAAATAAGCAAAGAAATCACGTTTACCCGGACCTTTACCTAACAATAAATTACTATTGTCAATTCCATCAAAAATAATTGGTTTTCCAGTATTATCTTTCCACTTATATGGAGGAGGAGTACCTCCGGCAACAGATACAAAAGTAGGCCACCAGTCCATGTGACACATCATGTCAGTTGCTACAGAACCCGCTTTGATATGTCCTGGCCACCAAGCAATAGCAGGACAGCGGAAACCTCCTTCGAATGGAGTACCTTTCATTCCGCGGAATGGAGTATAACCTGCATCCGGCCATGCATCAACCCATGCACCATTATCAGTTGTCCAAACGATTAATGTGTTTTCTGCAATACCCAAATCTCGTATAGCTTGAATAATTAAACCGCTATTTTCGTCCAATTCCATCAAAGCATCCTGATAAGGCATTCCTCCCGGAGATTTACCTTTCCAACGATCGGAAGGATTGTTAGGGTTATGAACTTTCAAAAAGTTCAAATACATGAAAAAGGGGTTCTCTCCTTTTGCATTCTTTTTAATCCAATTAATGGCTGTAGCCCGCATATTGTCGTCGCCGGTTTTCAGATTTTGATAATTGAAATTTTCAGTGACTACTTTTGCTTTTGATCCGGCTTTGCCTTCAAATTCAGAAAGAACAGCCATAGCTCTCCACTCTTTCATGAATTCCGGGTCATTTCTTGGAAAATTAGGATGCAATTCCGGATCTTCATACGCATACACTCCTGCATAATAGGGAGTCATATGATACATTTCATCAAATCCGATGGAAGTCGGGAAGTTCTCTTCTTTGTCTCCCAAGTGCCATTTACCTAATTGTACGGTCTTGTAACCTAATTGTTTCATTGCCTGAGCAATAGTTGGCGTTTCTTTTTTTAAACCATTCGGATCTCCAGGTGCTAATACCGAAGACATAGACGTGCGAATGGGGATACGACCTGTAACGAAAGAAGCTCGTCCAGCTGTACAGCTGGCTTGGCCATAATAATCAACAAAACGGATGCCTTCCTGGGCCATTTTGTCCAGATTAGGAGTAGGAGCACCACGCATGATACCACCCCCATAACAACCTAAATCTCCATAACCAACATCATCTGTCATAATAACGATAATATTCGGCTTTGTTTTCGTTTGTTGCGCTTCTGCTTTTTGTGGCACAACTGCTCCTGCTGCTAAAATTGCACCTACAGCTGCAATTTTACCACAATTTTTTAATTTTTCTTTTAAGCCCATAATTTAAAATTAAAATTATTAGTTCTATGTATCATCTATGAAAGTTACATTATATAAAACAAATATTACTAAAAGAATGTTTATTTATACATTTGAATATATTATAATGAGGGCTTTATAATTTTTTATTTTTTTAAGAATACTAAATGTCACATTTTACAAATTAGAATTGAGTATTAAATCCTACAAAAGTTTGGAACTTAGGTTGACCTTCTCCTTTCGCTAATACAGAGAATTGAGGTTCTGCAAAAATATTAAATACTATGCTATTTACTTTTACTACCTTACCTATACCTAAACCTAAAGGAATGTTGTAGTTCCCATTAGTTAAGTCGAAAGACCAAATACCGGTACTTCTCAAATAAGTGCCTCCGCCGATTTGCCAAATCCCGAACAATTGAGCAGTTAGCATGTCAACTTCTTTAGCACTGCTGGAAGTTTCTGCAAAATCTGTTTGCCATTGTAGTAAAGCTCCGGATTGAAGTAATGGATTGCTGGCGAAAAAAGCTAATGCGGCTAATCCTGCTTGCCATTTATCGGAACTGAATCCGTTGGTTCCTGTTGGTGCAGTGATCAATGGGCCGACACCAAATTTATTTCCTCCTTTTTCAATTGCATAAATAGCGAATAGGTTGAAATCACCTAATCCTGATTCAGGATTTATTTCCGGACCTGATGAAGTCATTATGGGCAAAGTTCCACGTAAAAGAAACTTTCCAATGGGCTGTGCATACCTGAACAATAATTGATTAGCCCCATAATCCGGCATCCCATAAAGATCGCTTATTATGTAATTGTGTAGATTGAAAGCCTTGGTATGAGCCATCGGGTCGTTGGCTTTCTTAAGGGTTTCTGCGTCTAATGCTCCATGAGCAACAGGACCGTTTTGTGCTTTGAGACTGATTGTAATGCATAACATCAGGGCACAAATAATCAAAATCTTTTTTGTTAGCTTATTCATATTATTAATGTTTTTAGAGTAATAAAATATATTTTTGTTTTGTATATAATAACAAACATTCCTGCATTTAGTTTTTAATTCGTATAAAAGCCCGGATAGATTTGGATAGTTGGGAGTATTTGTATAGCTATAATATATTCTTATATTTGCAAGAGCATATAATAAATGACAATGGAAATTATTATTATAATTATCCTTATATTATTGAACGGAATATTTTCTATGTCCGAAATTGCTCTTGTTTCTGCCCGGAAGAATCGTTTGGAAGCGGCAATAAAAAAGGGAAGTAAAGGAGCAAAAATTGCCTTGCAGTTATCGAATGAGCCTGATAAATTTCTTTCTACCGTTCAGATTGGGATCACATTGATAGGTATTTTGACCGGTTTATATTCAGGAGAAGTTTTTGCTCATGATTTAGCCAAAATCATTGCTCGCGCAGATGTATTAGCACCTTATTCGTTGGCAATAGCTACCATTACAATTGTTCTGGTTGTTACTTATTTAACTATTGTATTCGGAGAGTTGGTTCCGAAGCGATTAGGACTGAGTAAGGCTGAACGTATATCAAAAATAATAGCACAGCCAATGTTGTTGCTTTCTTTTATTATGACACCGATGGTTTGGATATTGTCAAAAAGTACGGTATTGGTCTTAACAGTACTTGGTATTAAGGGAGATGAAGGAAAAGTAACTGAAGAAGAAATAAAGATACTTGTGAAGGAAGGAGTTGATACAGGAGAAGTACAAGCTGTAGAACATGAAATAGTTGGCCGTGTATTTAATCTTGGAGATCGTGATATTGATTCTATCATGACTCACCGGAGTGATTTTGTTTGGCTCCATATTAAAGATGATAAAACAGCAATACGTAAAAAAGTCATGGCAAATATGCATGATGTATATCCTGTAAAATTGGATCATTATGGTCAAATGGTCGGTATAGTATATTTGAAAGATTTATTCGGGAACATTGATGCAGATGATTTTTCTTTGGAAAAACTGCTGTCTTCTGCATGTTATCTTCCTGATAACAAGAGTGTATATAGTGCGTTGGAATATTTCAAAGATAATAGTGTAAAACATGGATTTGTCATCGATGAATTCGGAGAAATAAAAGGTATTGTCACCCTTACGGATATTATGGAAGCATTGGTTGGAGAAGTAATAGAAGAAGGAGAAGAAAAGGATATACAAGAAAGAGAAGATGGCAGTTTGTTAGTAGATGGGCATTGTTCTTTCTATAGTTTTTTAGAGTTTATCGGAAAAGAAGATTTGTACAAAGTTTTTGATTATAATACATTAAGTGGATTGATTCTGGAAGAGTTGGAACACATACCTTATGAAGGAGAAAAATTATCTTGGCAAGGAATCGATTTTGAAATCATAGACATGGATGGAGCCAAGATTGATAAAGTTTTAGTTAATTTGAACACCTAATTATTTTTTTATATTATACCATGAATAAATTTCTCTTAAGCATTTTAATGCTTTTTGTATCATGCGGTGCTTTTGCCCAAGGACAAAACCTAATGAGCAGTAAATACTCATTACAAGAATTACAAAATGTCTTGATTCCTCAATCGGATTGGGAACCATTTCCTCATTTGCAGAATCGTAGCGGTTGGGAGAAAGCTGATAGTAAGATGAAGAAAGCGTATGTTAAAAGGGCAGAATCGTATTTAAGTTATGAATGGCCTATCATTCCCGCTACTTTATCATTATTAATTGTTCGTACGGGAAATCGTAGTCAGTACGAGGCTATTAGCTTTAAAAAAAGAACGGTATTGGGGACTCTTCTTTTAGCAGAAGTTGCAGAAAATAAAGGCCGTTTTATGGATCAGATCATTAATGGGGTATGGTCTATTTGTGAAGAATCCTGGTGGGGAGTTCCGGCACATTTGCCTAAAAACAAAGAATTATCAGGATTGATGGATGTAAGTGCACCTTTTGTCGATTTATTTGCTGCAGAAACAGGTACCTATTTAGCCTGGATAGACTATTTCCTGGGAGAAAAATTAGATGCAGTTTCTCCTCAGATTCGTAAAAGGATATACAATGAAGTGAACTATAGATTGATGCAACCTTTAATGAATCAACATCATGGATGGATGGGTAAAAATGCTAATGGTAGAGCTCCAAACAATTGGAACCCATGGATCTGTTCCAATTGGATCAATTTTGTGTTATTATTGGAGAAAGATAATACAAAACGGACTGAAATGATTGCCAAAGCATTGAAAGTGTTGGATGAGTTTGTCAATCCATATCCTTTGGACGGAGGATGTGATGAAGGCCCGAATTACTGGAGTGCAGCAGCAGCAGCTTTATATGATAATGTAGCAATGCTTAATCTTGCCAGTAATGATGCTTTTCGATATGTATATGAAGATGAGAAATTTAAAAATATGGGAAGATTTATCTATCGAGCGCAGATCAGTAAAGACTATTTTCTCAATTTCGCGGATGCTGATCCTAAACCTGGAATATCAGCTACAATGGTTTACCGTTATGGAAAAGACATTAAAGACCAGGATATGATGGATTTTGGTGCTTTTTATCGTCGACCGGGAAATGGTTCCATAGGTAAGTTTCATTTTTTTCGGAATTTTTTTGCCTTATTTATACAAGATGAATTATGGCAGGCTAAACAACGATTACCTTTGCCTAAAGATGTTTGGTTGCCTGATCTTCAGGTAGCAATTGCCCGTGATTTTGATGGTTCTACCGATGGATTTTATGTGGCTGCTAAAGGGGGGCATAATGATGAGAGCCATAACCATAATGATATTGGTAATTTTGTTGTGTTTTATAATGGCCAGCCACTTTTGATTGATGTGGGTAGAGGAGCCTATACGGCAAAAACATTCAGTTCCCAAAGATATGATATTTGGTATAATTGTTCGGACTATCATAATTTGCCGACGATCAACGGTGAGAATCAACAGCCTGGAAGTAAGTATAAAGCATCTGCTGTTGAATATAAACACAGTAAATCAGGGATGAAATTTTCTTTGGATATTGCTTCAGCTTATCCACAAGAGGCGGGAATTAAAAGTTGGAAGAGGGGCATTCAATTGGATCGTGGTAAAAATGTAATTATTAAAGATGTTACGGAACTTCAAAAGGCAGAATCAGTAATACAACATTTGATGACATGTTATCCGGTGGATGTTAATTCCAAAGGAGAAGTAGCTATACATTATCAACCTCAGGGAGAAGAACCAAGAGATTTTATAGTCAAATATAACCCAAAGCAAATGAAAGCTTCTGTGGAGAAAATAAAACTTGAATCGGAAGAAGATCAAGGAATTATTGGTCGATGGGGAGATGTGATTCACCGGATCAATTTTGAAACGATCGTTCCTAAGGCAAAAGACACTTTTTTGTTTGAAATTACAGTAAAATAGTTATTATTTAGGGAATTGATAAATGGAATATTTCACATAAATATATCTTAAAAAGCATCGGCCAGGTAGGTGAAAAAGAAGTCGCCAAAATGATTTCGGACGAAACTACACTTAAGCGCAAAGAAGCCGAAATGGCCTTGGATCAATTACAAAAGGTGTTGATTCGTTTGTTGTTAGATGGTCATACAGTACAATTAGGAGATTGGGGTTCTTTTCACCTTACTTGTAACAGCAAAGGCAGTGAAACCAAAGAAGAGGTAACTGCTAATAGCATTGATAACCTGAATATTCGTTTTAGCCTGGAAAGCAGCTGAAAGAGGCGATACAGAAGGCTACTTTTATGTCAGCTGGTTCGTTGTCCGCCAAGAAAGCTTAAGCATCAGGTTTTGTCTTAACGAAGCTTTTGTTTGGAAGTAACGAGCTGACAGATTCGTAGTAACGTTTCTCCAGCTTCGTAATAATGATTTCTGGTTAGGGTCACTGTTGTTCTCTGTTAGGCTTGCTTCTCAAGTTGGTGTTGCTTCGCAACTATGACACCCCTCCTAGATTCCAAAAGGGAATTCTTCTTTTATTTATATTTTTTAAACAGTTTATAAAATATTGCAATAATTTTTCATTCAAGACGTTTATTTTCTTGTAGCCGCTGATCGAATAATTCGTTAATGAAAAAAAAAACGGTATTAATTACATTTTTGGTTGTATTTGTGCCATTGTTACTAAAAGCGCAATACGATGCACAATTCAGTAATTATTGGGCGGCACTTAATTATTTTAATCCTGCGGTGGCGGGACAGACTTCCAATTTGGAAATGACAGCGATGTATCGCATGCAGTGGCTTGGTTTCGAAAATGCTCCGAAATCTTTTTTTATATGCGGAGATATGCCTATTCGTTTTTTAGAAAGAACACATGGCG